>JAGOBT010000431.1 GCA_017999135.1 Burkholderiaceae bacterium | reverse complement strand
CCGCGCCCAGTGCGGCGATGTTGATGCTGTGCTGCGCCTTGTTGTCGGCGGCGCCGCGGCCGTACCAGCGCGCGCCGTGGGCGCCGTCGGCCTGCGTCAGCGTCCAAGGGTCACGGCCGTCGGCCCACTGGCCTTCATGGCCGCGCACCACGTCGCCATGGCCGTAGAACAGCACCGTGGGCAGGGCAGGGTCTTCCAGCCGCCCGGCGATCAGGAAGGGCGGCGCGCCCGGCACCGGGTTGGGGTGGATCTGCGACGTGAAGCCCAGCGCGGCCAGCGCCGGGGCGATCTGCCCGCTCAGGTAGCCCGCCAGCTCGGCCGCGCGCTCGGCGTTCTGGCTCTCGGTGCGGCAGGCCACCCGGTCGGCCAGGGTGCGGAAGAAGGCGCCGCTGTCGAACAGCGCCTCGGCATGGGCAACGGCAGCGGCTTCCGACATGGCGGCTCCTCAGGCGGGTTCAGGCAGATTTGGTGACGAGACTGAAGTGCTCCACATGCGGCGGCTGGGCGAAGAACGGCCCGATGATCGCCCGCCACTGCGGGAACAGCGGCCCCTCGCGGAAGCCCACGGTGTGGTCTTCCAGCGTGGCCCAGACGATCTGCAGCACATAGCGCTCAGGGCTCTCGATGCCGCGTGTCACCGTCCAGCCCTGCACGCCCTGGGCCTGGCTGGCCACGGTGGCCAGGGCGCGGGTGATGGCTTCCTCGAACGCGGCGTTCTGGCCAGGCTGGATGCGGATGTCGGCGACTTCGAGAATCATGGGGGCTCCGGGTGGTGTGACCGGCCAGTTTAGGCCGGCCGCGCCTGGGCTACAGTGGCCCGACGACGCTGCCCGCCCCGCCATGACCCACCGCACCGAGCTGCTGATCATCGACGCGCAGAACGACTTCTGCGACCTGCCCGACGCCTGGTGCGCCCAGGATCCTGTCACCGGCCAGCCGCTGCGCCCGGCGCTGCCGGTGCCCGGCGCGCATGCCGACCTGCTGCGCCTGGCTGGCTTCATCGCCGCCGCAGGCCCGCGCATCGGCGGCATCACCGTGACGCTGGATTCGCACCACCGGTATGACATCGCCCACCCACCCTACTGGCGCCGGGGCGACGCCACGCCAGTGGCGCCCTTCACGACCATCACCGCGGCGCAAGTGCGGGCCGGTGACTTCACCCCCGCGGTGCCGGCCGAGCTGCAGCGCACCCTGGCCTACCTGGACGCGCTGGAGGCCACCGGCCGCTACACCCTGATGGTGTGGCCGGTGCACTGCCAGCTGGGCAGCTGGGGCCACAGCCTGCACCCGGCCGTGCTGGCCGCCTGCAATGCCTGGGAAGACGCGCAGCACACGCCGGTGCGGGTGGTCGACAAGGGCAGCCACCCCTGGAGCGAGCACTACAGCGCGCTGCAGGCCGAGGTGCCCGACCCGGCCGTGCCCGCCACCCAGCTCAACCAGGTGCTGCTGCAGCGGCTGGACGCGGCCGACACCATCGTGGTCGCTGGCCAGGCCAGCAGCCACTGCGTGCGGGCCACGGTCGAGCACCTGGTGCAGCACCTGCCCGGCGGCCGGCCGCAGCGGCTGCTGCTGCTGACCGACTGCATGAGCCCGGTGGCTGGTTTCGAACCACAGGCGCAGGGGTTTCTGGCCGCGATGCAGGCCCTTGGCGTACGCTGCATGCCACAAGCCGAGGCCGTGTAGAAGCTGTGATTGGCGCGCTTGCCGCTGCGCTGTTTGGTGGATGCCTGGCCGCTGCCTGCGGCACACTTGTCGTACTCCTGCGCTTGCGCTGTGCGGGGTCCTCCATGCTGTTCCCATCACCATGAGGTTCCCATGACCACTGACGCCATCCAGCGCCACCATGTCGTCCAGCGCGGCCAGGCGCACCCGCCGATGGTCTTTGCCCACGGCTTCGGCTGCGACCAGCAGATGTGGCGCTTCGTGGCGCCCGCCTTCGAGGCCAGCCACCGCGTGGTGCTGTTCGACCACATCGGCTGCGGCAAGTCCGACCTGTCGGCCTACGATGCCCAGCGCCACAGCCGGCTCGAAGGCTATGCCGACGACGTGGTCGCCCTGCTCGACGCACTGGACCTGCGTGACGTGGTCTTCGTCGGCCATTCGGTCAGCGCCATGATCGGCGTGCTGGCATCCATCGCCCGGCCCGAGCGGTTTGCGCAGCTGGTGCTGGTGGGCCCGTCGCCGCGTTACCTGAACGACCCCGACACCGGCTACACCGGCGGCTTCGAGCGCGCCGACATCGACGGCCTGATCGACATGATGGACACCAACCTGCTGGGCTGGGCCGACTTCCTGGCGCCTGCGGTGATGGGCGCCGACAGCCCCGCCGAGCTGACCGATGAACTGCGCGCCAGCTTCTGCGCGGCTGATCCGGCCATCAACCGCCGCTTTGCGCTGGCCACCTTCCTGGGCGACAACCGGGCCGACCTGGCCCGGGTGACGGTGCCCACGCTGATCCTGCAGTGCGCGCACGATGCCATTGCCCCCTGCGCGGTGGGCGACTACCTGCATGCCCAGGTGCCGGGCAGCCGCCTGCAGGTGCTGGACGTGGCCGGCCACTGCCCGCACCTCACCCACCCGCAGCTGACCATCGATGCCCTGCGTGCCGCCGTGGCGCAGCGCTGACCGGGCGCACCGCAGGCCATGACCGTGGTGCAGGCCGGCCTGCCCGGCGCCGACCAACTGCCCTGCGCGCTGGCCACCGTCACCACCGAGGGCGTGCTGCTGGCGGTCAACCCGGCGCTGGGCGCTTTGCTCGGCCGCGATGCCGCCGCCTGCTGCGGCGGGCCGTTCGACGTGCTGCTGTCCACCGCTGGCGCGGTCATCTACCAAAGCTACCTGATGCCGCTGCTGCGGCTGCACGGCCACCTGCAGGAGTTCTCGATCAGCCTGCGCCGGCACGACGGCCAGCCGCTGGAAGTGCTGCTGTACGCCAGCAGCCGCAGCGTCGGCACGCAGCGGGTGCACGACCTGGTGATGGTGCCGATCCGCCAGCGCCGCCGGGTCGAGGAGGAGATGCTGCGCGTCAAGCGTGCCGCCGACGAGGCGCCGGGCATGATCTTCCAGCTGATGTGCCTGCCCGACGGCAGCGGGCAGTTTCCGTATGTCAGGTCAGCGAGGCGGTGCGCGTGCTGTACGGCAGCACGCCCCAGGCGGCCCGGGCCTCGGCCGACGTGGTGTTCGGCCAGGTGCTGGACGACGACCGTGCGGCGCTGCTGCGCTCGCGCGATGCCGCCGCTGCGGCCTCGGCCACCTGGCGCGCCAGCGCACGCGTGCGCCGTGCCGATGGCGACACCGCCTGGCATGAGTTCAGCGCCTCGCCGCGGCGGCTGGCCAATGGCGTGACGCTGTGGCATGGCCATGTGGCCGACGTCACCCAGCGCCGGGCCATGGAGCAGGCCCTGGCCGACCGTGAGGCGGCGCGCCAGGCCAGCCAGGCCAAGAGCGAGTTCCTGGCGCGGGTCAGCCATGAGCTGCGCACCCCGCTCAACGGCATCCTGGGCTTCGCGCACCTGCTGCGCAGCCAGGACGCCGACAACCTGCGTGCCGACCAGCAGCGGCGCCTGGCCATCGTGCAGACCGCCGGCCAGGGCCTGCTGCACCTGATCAATGACGTGCTCGACATCACCAGCATCGAGATGGGCCAGCTCGGCCTGCACACCGCCGCACTGCCACTGGACGCTGCGGTGGACGCGGCGCTGGCGGTGGTCGAACCCCAGGCCGAGACCGCC
>JAGOBT010000430.1 GCA_017999135.1 Burkholderiaceae bacterium | reverse complement strand
GCGGCGGCCTCAGGCCCGGCGCACCTGCGGCGTGCTGCTGCCCAGGCGGGCGAGTGCGGCCAGCAGCAGGTCCACCTGCCGGTCCAGCGGCGCCGGGCCCGGCTTCTCACCGGCCAGCACGCCCTGGATGTAGACCGCCACCGTGGCCGCGTCGATCTGGCGCGGCAGCAGCGGCAGTTCCGCCAGCACGCCTTCCTGCACCGGGCAGGACAGGTCGGCCTGCCACAGCCCGCCCAGCCAGGTGTCGATCTTGGGGCAGCGGCGCGGGTCGGCCACCGGCTCGCCTTCGGTGCCGCGCAGCAGCATCAGGTCGGCGGCGCTGCGCTGGGCCAGGTCAGCCATCAGGGTGCCGAACTCGGGGTGGGTGTGGCTGGCCAGGCGCAGCGCCGGTGCATCCACCACGGGCTGCAGCAGCTTGGCCACGGTGTGGCCGGAATTGCGCAGGCCCACCACCCAGCGCACATCCAGCAGGCGCTGCAGCGCGGGGCTGAGGGTGTCGGTGGCGACGAAGGCGGGTTCGCGGCGCTGCCAGCGCTCGTGCACCGTGGCGGCATCTTCGGCCGGCGGCAGGGCCAGGGCCTGGAAGATGTCGGCGCTGGTCACGCGGGCCGGGTCATGCCGCGGGCCGTGCACCAGCACGCGGGCGCCTTCCTGCGCCAGGCGCAGCGCCAGCAGCGGCGTCAGGTTGGGCAGGCGGCGCGCGCCGTTGTAGCTGGGGATCACGATCACCGGCCGGTCACTGTGCAGCGCCAGGCAGCGCGCCTGGGTGGCCTGGGCGAAGCCCTGCAGCTCGTCCACCGTCTCGCCCTTGATGCGCATGGCCAGTGCGAAGGCGCCCACTTCCAGGTCGGTGACCTGACCGTCGAGCACCTGGCCCATCAGATCCGCGGCGGCGTCGATGCCCAGGGACCGCGCGCCTTCGTGGCCGCGGCCGATCTCCTTGATGTACTGCGCAATGCCCATGGCGAAACCCTTGCGTGTGTTGCGTCAGCTGATCGCAAGTTTCGGGCCGAATGCGTCGTCAGGTGTGCGGAGGCACACGAATTGTTTCAAGCCGCCTGGCTGGCCAGGGGCTGCGGTGTGGCTGCCACCAGGCGCTGCAGTGTCGGCACGCACGATCCGCACTGGGTCCCGCAGCCCAGCCGCTGCTGCAGTTGCTGCAGGCGCTGGCCATCGCTGCCGCCGCAGCCGGCCAGCACGCCGACGATGGCCGGCTCGGCCACGTTCAGGCAGGTGCAGACCTGGCGGCCCGCCGGCTGCAGCGCCACCGGCGCGGTGGCGTCGGGCCGCAACAGCTGGCGGCCGAAGGCCTGGGCCGGCAGCTGTTGCTGCAGCAAGTCCTTGATCCAGGCCTCGGCCCGGATGTCGCCGGCCAGCACGAAGGCCTGCAGCCGGGTGTCGCTGCCCACGATCTCCAGCCCGATCGCGCGGCGCTGGCCGCGGCGGGGGTCGGCGTAACGCAGCGCGTCGCGGCGGTCGGGACCCAGGCCGAACAAGGTTTCGATGGCGGCCACCGTCTCGGCCGATGCCGGGTCGGCCGCCGCCAGCCGCAGCAGCACACCATGCCGCGCATGGCCGAACGGCACGGCGCTGGCGTAGCCGAAGCCGGCCATCAGCGGCTGCAGGGCCTGGCGCAGGGCCAGCGCGTCGTCTTCCGGCAGCCAGGCGGCCGCCAGCAGGCGCCAGGGCAGATCCGCCTTTTTCAGGCGCACGGCGGTGTGCTTGAGTTCCGGCTGCTTCGACAGCGGGCAGAACGCCGGGTTGGTCAGCGTGTTGATGCCGCCTGCCACGCCGGCGCCCAGTACCTCGCCGCCCCAGTGCATGGCCACATGGGCTTGCGTGGGCGCCACGCTGTCGCTGGTGACCGCGGGCAGCACCAGGTCGCCACGGCGGCTGTGCACCTGCACCAGGTCGCCGTCCTGCAGGCGCAGGCGGGCCATGTCCTGCACATGCAGGTCGATGCTGGGCTCGGCCTGGTGGCCGAACAGGCGGCCCAGCGTGCCGGTGCGGCTGCCGCCGTGCCACTGGTCGCGCAGCCGGCCGGTGGTCAGGCTGAACGGGAAGCGGGCGTCACGCGGCTCGGCCAGCGGCAGGGCGGCAGTGTCGAAGAAGCGGGCGCGGCCGTCGGGCGTCTCGAAGCGTCCGTCCTCGTACAACCGGGCGCGGCCGGTGGTGGCGCCGGCGGGCATCGGCCATTGCTGCGGGCCTTGGGTCTCCAGGATGGGATAGCTCAGGCCGGTGATGTCGAGATCGCGCCCTCGGGTGGTGGCGCGGTGCTCGTTCCAGATGTCCTCCGGGCTGTCGAGGCCAAACAGCGTGGGTGCACCAGGGCGCAGCCGCGCCTCGAGCCGGCGGCCGATGTCCAGCGCAATGGCCCAGTCGTGGCGCGCGGCGCCGGCCGGCGGGATGGCCGGCCGCACCCGGCTGATGCGCCGCTCGCTGTTGGTGACGGTGCCGTCCTTCTCGCCCCAGGTGGTGGCGGGCAGCAGCCAGTCGGCGTACTTCGCGGTGGCGGTGGTGGCGAAGGCCTCCTGCAGCACCACCAGTTCCGCTCGCTGCAGGGCGCGCTGCACCATGGCCTGGTCGGGCAGGCTCTGGGCCGGGTTGGTGCAGGTGATCCAAAGCGCCTTGATCTCGCCATCGGCGGCGGCCTGGAACATCTCCACCGCGGTCTTGCCCGGCCGCTCGGGCACCGACGGCAGACCCCACAGCGCCGCCACTTCGGCCCGGTGGGCCGGGTTGGCCAGGTCGCGGTGGGCGCTCAGCAGGTTGGCCAGGCCACCCACCTCTCGCCCGCCCATGGCATTGGGCTGGCCGGTCAGCGACAGTGGCCCGGCACCCGGCTTGCCAATCTGGCCGCAGGCCAGGTGCAGGTTGATCAGCGCGGCATTGCGGGCGGTGCCGCTGCGGCTCTGGTTCAGGCCCTGGCAGTACAGGCTGAGCGTGGGCAGCCGCTGGCCAGTGGCTGCATCGACATTGGCGAACCAGCGCGCCGCCTGCAGGATGTCGGCTTCGCGCAGGCCGGTCATGCGGGCGGTTTCCTTGGGCGTGTACTCGCGCACCCGGGCCTTCAGCGCGTCGAAGCCGCTGGTGTGGGCAGCGATGTAGGCGTTGTCGGTCCAGCCCTCCCACAGCATCAGGTGCAGCAGGCCGTGGCACAGCGCGATGTCGGTGCCCGGCAGGATCTGCAAATGCAGATCGGCCATGGCCGCGGTCTCGGTGCGGCGCGGGTCGACCACCACCAGCTTCTGCTGCGGGTTGGCGCGGCGGGCGTCTTCCAGCCGGCGCACCAGCACCGGGTGGGCCCAGGCCGGGTTGGCACCGGTCACCCAGACGGTGGCCGCAACGTTGAAGTCGTCATAACAGGCCGGTGGCGCGTCGGCGCCCAGCGTGGCCTTGTAGCCGGCCACGGCGCTGCTCATGCACAGCCGGCTGTTGGTGTCGATGTTGTTGGTGCCGATCAGGCCCTTGGCCAGCTTGTTGAAGACGTAGTAGTCCTCGGTCAGCAGCTGGCCGGAGACGTATAGCCCCACCGCATCCGGGCCGTGGTGTTCGATGATGTCGCCCAGTTGGTCGGCGATGGCCGGCAGCGCCGCATCCCAGCTGCTGGCCTGAGGCGCCTGGCCGCGCTGCAGCCGCTGCATGGGCTGCAGCAGCCGCGCCTGGCGGGTGATGGCGGCGCTGGCGGTCAGGTGCAGCGTGCTGCCCTTGCTGCACAGCCGGCCGAAGTTGGCCGGGTGG
>JAGOBT010000429.1 GCA_017999135.1 Burkholderiaceae bacterium | reverse complement strand
TGCCATGAACCGTCTCGGACTCATCGTCGCCGGCGTGCTGCTGGCCCTGATGGCAGCCTCGTCCACCCTGTTCGTCGTCGACCAGCGCCAGTTGGCTGCCGTCTATGCACTGGGTGAGATCAAGGAAGTCATCACCGAACCCGGCTTGAAGTTCAAGCTGCCGCCGCCGTTCCAGAACGTCGTGTTCCTCGACAAGCGGGTGCAGACGCTGGACAGCCCGGAAACCCGCCCGATCTTCACCGCCGAGAAGAAGAGCCTGGTGATCGACTGGCTGGTGAAGTGGCGCATCTCCGAGCCGCGCCAGTTCATCCGCAACAACGGCACCGACATCCGCAACCTGGAGAGCCGACTCAGCCCGGTGGTGCAGGCGGCGTTCAACGAAGAGATCACCAAGCGCCGGGTTGGCGAGGTGTTGTCGTCGGCGCGTGACAAGGTGATGCAGGACGTGCGCAAGCGGCTGGAAGACGAGGCCAAGGCGTTCGGCATCGAGATCCTGGATGTGCGCGTCAAGCGTGTCGACTTCGTCGCCGACATCACCGATTCGGTCTACCGGCGCATGGAGTCCGAGCGCAAGCAGGTGGCCAATGAACTGCGCTCGCAGGGTGCGGCCGATGGCGAGAAGATCCGCGCCGACGCCGACAAGCAGCGCGAGGTGATCATCGCCGAGGCCTACCGTGACGCCCAGAAGGTCAAGGGTGAAGGCGATGCCAAGGCCAGCGCCCTGTATGCCGAGGCCTTCGGCCGCGACCCGCAGTTCGCCCAGTTCTACCGCAGCCTCGAGGCCTACCGCGCCAGCTTCCGCAACAAGAGCGACGTGATGGTCATCGACCCGTCGAGCGACTTCTTCAAGGCCATGCGCGGCGGCGGTGCGCCCGCGCCGGCGGCGCCGCCCAAGCGCTGACGCTGGCAGTCGGCCATGATGGACTGGGTCTGGGGTGCCCTGGCCCTGATGCTGGTGTTCGAAGGGCTGTTGCCCTTCCTGAGCCCCGGCGCTTGGCGCCAGGTGTTCGAGCGTGCGGTCAAGATGAGCGACGGGCAGATCCGGTTTCTCGGCCTGTCGAGCATGCTGATCGGCCTGCTGCTGCTGTTGTTCTGGCGCTGATCCTCGCCCCTGCTGCGGCGCGTTGGCGCGCCCCTCGGCCGGTACAATGCCGGTTTTAATCCCCCCGGGTTGTTTCATGTCCTCTGCTTGGCTGCTGCCCGAGCACATCGCCGACGTGCTGCCGGCCGAAGCCAGGCGCCTCGAAGACCTGCGCCGCACCTTGCTGGAAATGGCGCGCAGCTACGGCTTCGAACTGGTGATGCCGCCGTTGCTGGAGCATCTGGAGTCGTTGCTCAGCGGCACCGGGCGTGCGCTGGATCTGCGCACCTTCAAGCTGGTCGACCAGCTCAGTGGTCGGTCGCTCGGCATCCGGGCCGATGCCACGCCGCAGGTGGCGCGCATCGACGCCCACCTGCTCAACCGCCAGGGTGTCACCCGGCTGTGCTACTGCGGGCCGGTGTTGCACACGCGGCCGCAGTCGGCCCAGTCGACCCGTGAACCGCTGCAACTGGGCGCCGAGATCTACGGCCATGCCGGCCTGGAGGCCGACCTGGAAGTGCAGGATCTGGCGCTGGACGGCCTGCGCGCCGCCGGCCTGCAGAAACTGGTGCTCGACCTGGCCGACGCCCGCATCGTGCGGGGCGTGCTGGCCGGCCTGGCCGTGGATGCCTTGCAACTGAATGAGGTGGTGACGGCGCTGGCTGCGAAAGACAACGCGGCGCTGCGCCGGCTGTCGGCAGGTTTCCCGGCAGAGACCCGCGAGGCGCTGCTGGCACTGCCCGGCCTGTACGGCGATGCGGGTGTGCTGGACGCCGCACGCCGTGCGTTGCCGCAGCGCCCGGTGATCACCGCCGCGCTGGACGATCTGGCCAGCCTGGCGCAGCACGTCGGCCGCGCGCACCCTGATGTGCAGGTGGGCTTCGACCTGGCCGACATGGGTGGCTATGCCTACTACTCGGGGGCTCGCTTCGCGGTGTATGCGCCCGGTGCGGCCGATGCGCTGTTGCGCGGCGGCCGCTACGACGAGGTGGGCGCGGTCTTCGGCCGCAACCGCCCGGCAGTGGGCTTTTCGACTGACCTGAAACTGCTGGCGGCCGTGGCGGCGCCTGACAGCCGCCGCACCGCCATCCGCGCACCCTGGGGTGACGCGCCCGCGCTGCGCCAGGCCGTGCGCCGCCTGCGCGAGCAGGGCGAGACGGTGGTCTGCATCCTGCCCGGCCACGGGCACGAAGGCGAGGAATTCGACTGCGACCGCGAGCTGATCGCCGTCGACGGCCAATGGGTGCTGCGCGCGCTGTGAGCGCGTGCCATCCGCTGCATCAACTGGACATCTCACACATGCAACTCGGCAAGACTGCGGCCGCCGGCCGCAACGTGGTGGTCGTCGGCACCCAATGGGGCGACGAGGGCAAGGGCAAGGTCGTCGACTGGCTGACCGACCATGCCCAAGGCGTGGTGCGCTTCCAGGGCGGCCACAACGCCGGCCACACATTGGTGATCAATGGCGTGAAGACGGCGCTGCAGCTGATCCCCTCGGGCATCATGCGCGCCGGCGTACCCTGCTACATCGGCAATGGCGTGGTGGTCGACCCCACCCACCTGCTGATGGAGATCGAGCGGCTCGAGAAGATCGGCGTCGAGGTGCGGTCGCGCCTGTTCATCAGCGAGAGCTGCCCGCTGATCCTGCCGTTCCATGTGGCGGTGGACAAGGCGCGCGAGGCGCTGCGTGAATCCACCCCCGCCGGCAAGATCGGCACCACCGGCAAGGGCATCGGCCCGGCCTATGAAGACAAGGTGGCGCGCCGCGCGCTGCGGGTGCAGGACCTGAAGCACCCCGAGCGCTTCGCCGCCAAGCTGCGCGATCTGCTGGCGCTGCACAACGAGTCGCTGCGTGGCGCGCTGCAGGGCGAGGCGCTGGAGTTCCAGCCCATCTTCGACCAGGCGATGCAGGTGGCCGAGCAGTTGAAGCCGATGATGGCCGATGTGGGCTACCGCATCCACCAGGCCAGCACGGCCGGCGCCAACATCCTGTTCGAAGGCGCGCAGGGCACGCTGCTGGACATCGACCATGGCACCTACCCGTACGTGACCAGCAGCAACTGCGTGGCCGGCAATGCCGCCGCCGGTGCCGGCGTGGGCCCGGGCATGCTGCACTACATCCTGGGCATCACCAAGGCCTACACCACGCGGGTGGGCAGCGGGCCGTTCCCGACCGAACTGGACATCAACGCCGAAGGCACGGTGGGCCACCATCTGTCGGTGGTGGGCCAGGAGCGCGGCACCGTCACCGGCCGGGCCCGCCGTTGCGGCTGGCTGGACGCGGCAGCGCTCAAGCGCTCGATGATCATCAACGGCATCTCGGGTCTGTGCATCACCAAGCTGGACGTGCTGGACAAGCTGACCGAGATCAAGGTGTGCGTGGGCTACACGCTGCACGGCCAGGCCGTCGACATCCTGCCGCTGGACGCCGACGACATCGCCGCCTGCGAGCCGGTGTGGGAGACCTTCCCCGGCTGGACCGGCAGCACCTTCGGCATCACCGCCTGGGATGCGCTGCCGGCCAATGCCCGCGCCTACCTGCAACGGGTGCAGCAGCTGATCGGCGTGCCGATCGACATGGTGTCCACTGGCCCCGACCGCGACCACACCATCCTGCTGCGCCACCCGTACCAAGCCTGACACCCTGTGACCACGAGGAGACC
>JAGOBT010000029.1 GCA_017999135.1 Burkholderiaceae bacterium | reverse complement strand
CGGGCTGCAGGCCCTGTCGGACGTGGGCATCACCATCCACAAGGGCCAGGTGTATGGCCTGATCGGCCCCAACGGCGCGGGCAAGACCACCTTCTTCAACGTGATCACCGGGCTGTACACGCCCGACAGCGGCAGCTTCGACCTGGGCGGCGCGCCCTACAAGCCCAGCGCCGTGCACGAGGTGGCCAAGGCCGGCATCGCCCGCACCTTCCAGAACATCCGCCTCTTCGCCGAGATGACGGCGCTCGAGAACGTGATGGTGGGCCGCCATGTGCGCAGCCAGTCGGGCCTGCTGGGCGCCATCTTCCGCACGCCGGGCTTCAAGGCCGAGGAGGCCGCCATCGCCAGGCGTGCGCAGGAACTGCTGGACTATGTCGGCATCGGCCACATGGCCGAGATGAAGGCCCGCACGCTGAGCTATGGCGACCAGCGCCGCCTGGAAATCGCCCGCGCCCTGGCCACCGACCCCAAACTGATCGCGCTGGACGAGCCCGCCGCCGGCATGAACGCCACCGAGAAGGTGGTGCTGCGCGAACTGATCGACCAGATCCGCAAGGACGGCCGCACCATCCTGCTGATCGAGCACGACGTGAAGCTGGTGATGGGCCTGTGCGACCGGGTGACCGTGCTCGACTACGGCAAGCAGATCGCCGAGGGCACGCCCCATGACGTGCAGCGCAACGACAAGGTGATCGAGGCGTATCTGGGCGCAGGGCACAAAGCCCATTGATGGCAGGACGAAGCATGGCAACGCAGAACAACAACCAGGTCCTGCTGGAAGTCAGCAACCTCAAGGTCGCCTACGGCGGCATCCAGGCCGTCAAGGGCGCCAGCTTCCAGGTGCGCCAGGGCGAGCTGGTGTCGCTGATCGGCGCCAACGGCGCCGGCAAGACCACCACGCTCAAGGCCATCACCGGCACCCAGCCGGTGGCCGACGGCAGCATCCGCTTCATGGGGCAGGCCATCCAGGGCCAGGGCGCCTGGGACCTGGTGAAACAGGGCCTGGTGATGGTGCCCGAGGGCCGCGGTACCTTCACCCGCATGACCATCACCGAGAACCTGCTGATGGGCGCCTACATCCGTGAAGACGCCGAGGTGCAGGCCGACATCGACAAGGTGTTCTCGATCTTCCCGCGTCTGAAGGAGCGGGCGCTGCAACTGGCCGGCACCATGAGCGGTGGCGAGCAGCAGATGCTGGCCATGGGCCGCGCGCTGATGGCCCGGCCCAAGGTGCTGCTGCTCGATGAACCCAGCATGGGCCTCTCGCCCATCATGGTCGACAAGATCTTCGAGGTGGTGGCCGACATCCACAGCCGCGGCACCACCATCCTGCTGGTCGAGCAGAACGCCAGCCGGGCCCTGGGCCTGGCCGACCGCGGCTACGTGATGGAAAGCGGCCTGATCACCATGGACGGCGACGCCAAGGCCCTGCTGAACGACCCCAAGGTGCGGGCGGCCTACCTGGGCGAATAGCCCCTTCCAGGAATCGGAAGTCCAGCTGTCGGCCGGGCGACAGCCCGGTGTGCAGGGACGCAGCAGTATGCGCCACCTTTGCACACTGGAGACCTGCCCATGCCCCTGCCGACCTTGCCCCTGGATGCCGACCAACCCGCCGGCCCGTCGCGCCGCCAAGTGGTGCTGGGCGCCGCCGCCGCCGCAGCCGCTGCGCTGCTGCCGGCCACCAGCCATGCCCAGTCGGCCTGGCCCAGCAAGCCGGTGCGGGTGATCGTGCCGTTTCCGCCGGGCGGCCTGACCGACGCCTACGCCCGCAGCTACTGCGAGTTCATGAGCCGCAAGTTCGGCCAGCCCTTCAACATCGAGAACAAGACCGGCGCCGGCGGCACGCTGGGCGCGGGTGAGCTGGCCAAGTCGCCGCCCGATGGCCACACCCTGCTGATCAGCACCAGCACCGCGCTGTGGCAGGCCAAGGTGCTGTTCAAGAAGCTGCCCTACACCCCGGTGAAGGATTTCGACCCGATCGCGCTGTTCCCCAGCGGCGCGCTGCTGGTGGCCGTCAACGCCAACGTGCCGGCCAAGAACCTGCGCGAGTTCATCACCTTCGCCAAGGGCAACCCCGCCAGCTGGGGCACCTATGGCGCCGGCTCATGGGCCCACATGCTGGGCGACGTGCTCAACAAGAGCGAGAAGCTCAACATGGTGGTGGCCCACTACCGCGGCGAGGCGCCGATGCTGGTCGACCTGATCGGCGGCCAGATCCAGGTGGCGGTGGGCAGCGTGCAGGGCATCATGCCGCACATCCAGTCGGGCAAGCTGCGCGCCATCGGCGCCACCGGCAAGGTGCGCACGCCGCGCCTGCCCGACCAGACCACGCTGGTCGAGCAGGGCTTCACCGCGCCGGTGTTCGGCATGGAAGGCTTCCTGCCGTTCGCCGCGCCGGCCGGCACGCCGCGCGACATTCTCGACAAGCTGTCGGCCGCGGTGCGCGAGGCCTCGGCCACGCCGCAGCTCAAGGCGCTGCGTGACCAGTTCGGCATCCCCAATCTGCCGGTGGTCGACCCCGCCGAGGTGCGCAAGACCTGGGACGAGGATGCGGCCGAGTGGATCAAGCTGGCCACCGACCTGGGCATCACGCTGGACTGACACCACCCTCGACCGCGCCGGCGGCCCGGGCGCCGGCCCGGACTGGCCGCCCTGCATGCGCCTGCTGCTCGTCTCCGACCTGCACTACAACCTGCCGCAGCTGGACTGGGTGGTGCAGGCCGCGCCCCGGTTCGACCTGGTGGTGCTGGCCGGCGATTGCCTGGACGTCAGCTCGCCCGTGCCGCTGGACGTGCAGACCGTGGTGCTGCGCCGCTACCTGGGCCTGATCGGCCAGGCCAGCCGGCTGGCGGTGGCGTCGGGCAACCACGATCTCACCGGTCCCGACGCCCACGGCGGGCAGTCGGCGCCCTGGCTGGCCGACGCCCGCAGTGCGCGCGTGGCCTGCGATGGCGACGTGGTCGATCTGGCCGGTACCCGGGTGAGCGTGTACCCCTGGTGGGACGGCCCGGTGGGGCGCGACGCGCTGGCCGCCCGCATGGCGGCCGAATCCGCGCAGCGGCCGGCGCGCTGGATCTGGGTCTAGCACTGGCCGCCGCTCGGGTCGCCCACCTGCTGGACCGGGCGCCGGCACTACGGTGACCAGGAACTGGGCGCCTGGATCGACCGCTTCCAGCCCGACCTGGTGCTGACGGGCCATGTGCACGAGCCGCCGTTCAAGCCCGCCGGCAGCTGGGCTGACCGCCGCGGGCGCAGCTGGATCTTCAACCCCGGGCGCCAGATCGGCCCGGTGCCGGCGCACATCTGCATCGACCTGGGCGCGGGCGATGCCGCCTGGTTCTCGATGATGGGCCAGGAAGCGCTGCAGCTCGGCGCCGACGCGGCGCCGGCGCGCAGCGTCTTCTGACGGCCTGCCTCGATCAGTACGCCGGATCGGGGTCGCGCGCCGACCCCGGCCGCGCCGGCGGCGCCTGGCGTTGCGACAGCTCGCGCAGCACGTCCGGCACCATCGACAGGCCCGGCGCGCTGCCGTACTGCAGCTGCAGGTCCACCAGGTAGCTGGTGACATGGTTCAGCCGCTCGGCCAGCCCCACGGCCACCATCCGCACGACCGACGGGTGCCGGTCCAGCAGCGCGCGCCCGTCGGCCGCGTGGCGCAGCACGCTGGGCGCGGTGGCCCGCACCGTGGCGCTGTGGGGCACGCCCAGCAGCACCGAGATCTCGCCGACCAGCGCGCCCGGCCGGGTGACGGCGTTGAAGGTGACGCCGTTCCGGCTGACCGACAGCGCCCCGGACACCAGCACCCAGATTTCCGCGCCGGCGCCGCCTTCGGCCACCACGGTGTCGCCGGGCGCGAAGTGCACGTCAGGCAGGTCGTCCGGCAGGCGCAGCAGGTCGGTCATGGCGGCAGGGTGGGTCAGGGGGTGGAAGACAGACGGCCCGCGTCGGCACGCGACATCCAGGCAGCCAGGTCGCCAGTGAGCATCCGCACCCGGTCGGACAGGTGCACCGCGATGTTGCGGCACAGCCTGGCGGCCAGCTGCGGATGCTGCTGCACCAGGCGCTCGAAGGTCTCGACCGACAGGCCGAGTGCGTTGACTTCGGATTCGGCCACCGCCTCGGCCGACCGGGGCGCGCGGGCCAGCACCGCCATGTCGCCAATGGTGACGCCGGGCGCAAACGACACCAGCCGGCGGTTGGTTCCCGGCAGGCGCAGCGCGATCTCGCCGCGCAAGCTGATGTAGAGCGCGTCGCCCGGGTCGCCGGCGCGGAACAGCACCTGGCCCGGGGCGAACACATGCACCGTCAGCTCGGCCCGCAGCAGCGCCAGCTCATCGGCCGTCAGGCCGCGGGCGATGGTGGTGTCAGCCAGGTCCAGCTGCACGCCCGGCGTTCGGTCGACGTGCAGGCGCTGCAGCAGCGCTTCTTCGGCGCGCTCCAGGGCCAGGTCGGCCTGGTCCTCGAACTGCAGCGCGGCTGCGCCAGGGCCGGCGGCCAGTGCCTCCAGCACATGGCGCCGGGGGTCGTGGGCCGGCCACTCGGCAAACACCAGCGGCTTGCCCATCTGCGCCCAGTCTTCGGCCGTCTCCTGCAGGATGCGGGCGGCCGTGACGTCGATCTCGCTGACCTGGCGCAAGTCCAGGATCACCGTGTCGGCCTGCGCTGCCAGCTGCTGCAGGCGGCTGCGCAGCGCGTCGGCCGTTCCGAAGAACAGCGCGCCTTCCAGCTCCAGCAGCACCAGGCGGTGGCCCTCGCGGCGCAGCACCTCGGCCAGCTCGGTCGGTCGGGTCTTCAGCGATTGCCGCACGTCACCGGTCCAGACCCGGCGCACCACGTCGCGCATGTTCGACCGCACGAACAGCAGCACGGCCAGCGTGGCACCCACCACCACCGCCTGTGCCAGGCCCAGCACCAGCGCGCACAGGGCCACCGCGGCGGTGACGGCCCAGTCCGCCGCCAGCGGGCCGGCCCGCCGCCGGGCGGCCACCGGCGCCGCCCTGGCCTGACCGGCCAGGCGCACCAGGTCCACCGGTGCGCGCCAGAGGCTGGGCGACAGCATCTCGGCGCCCAGGTACAGCAGCACCCCACCCACCGCGCTGACCGGCAGCAGGCCCAGCAGCGCCGGCACCACCAGCAGCACGGCCAGCAGCGCGCCGGCATACACGGCCGCGATGTGGCGCCGCGCCGGTTCGCGGCCGACCAGGCCCATCGACGCCGGCAGGGCCGGTGATGCCGGCAGCCCGCCAACCGCGGCCGAGGCCAGGTTGGCCAGGCCCTGGGCCACCAGCTCGCGGTTGGCATTGCGGGCGCGGCGCAGCCGGCCGTCGATGACCGAGGCCGCCAGCAGCGTGTCCAGGCTGACCACCACCGCCGCGGTGGCGGCAAAGCTGCCCAGCAGCGCCAGCACCGCGGGCTGGCCCAGCACCGGCAGCCAGGCCATCGACGCCACGGCACCACCGAACCAGGCCGTCGGCAGCTGCGGCACGCCCACCGTCTGCCCCAAGTGGCTGCCCAGGCCGGCCTGCACCAGGGCGGTGTGCAGCAGCGTGGCCGCCGCCAGCCCCAGCAGCACCGGCGGCACCCGTGCATGCAGCCGTGCGGCGCCCCAGGTGACGGCCACCGCGCACCCGCTGACGGCAGCCGCCCCCGCCAGCACCGGCATGCCCGGCGCCAGCGCGGCGCCGAAGCCCTGGCCCAGCGCCGGCGGCAGGGCGCTGGTGATCAGGAGCAACCCGATGCCGCTGGACAGGCCGGTGCGCACCGGGTACGGCGTGTACTTGACCACGCCGCCCACCCGCAGCAGACCGAACAGCGCCGTCAGCACACCCCCGGCGGCGATGCCCAGCGCCACCAGCACCAGCACCGGCCAGGCCGCCGCGTCGCCCGCCAGGCCGGCGCTGGCCAGGTGCGGCAGCAGTGCCGTCACCAGCGCGCCGGTCAGCAGCGCCAGGGCCGCGCCGGCATCGCCCACCAGGCGGCCGGCGCCCGCCAGCGACGCCGTGGCGCTGCCGACGGCGGCACCCAGCAGGGCCAGCCCCATCGCCACCGGCCCGAAGGCGGCGCCCAGCGGCGCCAGCGCCATCAGCCCGTAGGCGGCGTTCTCGGGCGCATGGGTGGCTGCACTGGCGGCGGCATTGGCTGTGGCCGACAGCATCTGCCGGGCACGCGGGGCAGGCCCTGTGGCGGGTGCGGTGGGGGTCACGGCAGCAAGGTCTCCGACGTTGGAAAGGCCGCAGCGCAGCGGGGCGCGCCGGGATCCGGGGGCGGCCAGATTGTGCGTGCTGGCCGGGCAACACCCGGACACCGCGCAAGCCCCACCCGAGCAATCGGCGTGCCGGATCCGGTGGCGCGCTGGGCATGGCCTGTCCATGGCGGCGTAGCATGGGCCGCCGCAGATGCGTCCGCAAGCGCCCGCCCGATGTCCGACGACTTTCAAGCTGGATTGCAGCCCACCGCCCGTCGCGGTGGCGACAGTGCGGCCGATCGCTTCTTGCCCCCGCGCAAAGTGCTGGTGGTGGGCGCGCTGGGCATGGTGGGCCGCGCCGCGATGGAGCGTTTTGCCGGCCGCGCCGACCTGCAGGCCGTGGGCCTGGCGCGCCGTGCCGCCGACTTCGCGCCCGATGCCATCTGGCTGCGCGCCGACCTGCGCAACGCCGACGCTGCCCGCGCCGCGCTGGCACCGCACCGCGACGTGACGCATCTGGTCTATGCCGCCCTGAACGAGCAGCCGTCGCTGGTCAAGGGCTGGCGCAGCGCCGACAACATGGCGTTGAACACCCGCATGCTGGCGCACACGCTGGACGCGCTCGACGGCGTGCCATTGGCCTGGCCGTGGGCAGCGCGATGAACCCGGTGGCCGCGCTGGGCGCCTACGCCGTGCTGTGCCGTGAACAGGGCCTGCCGCTGCGCTACCCCGGCCACCCGCACCTGCTGACCGAATGCACCGACGCCCGGCTGATCGCCGAGGCCATCGAATGGGCCTGGGGCGCGCCGCAGGCCCATGGCGAAGTGTTCAACATCGCCAACGGCGACGTGATCCTGTGGGCCACGCTGTTCCCGCGGCTGGCGGCGCACTTCGGCCTGCCGCTGGGGGATGCGGCACCGCTGCGCATGGCCGAAGCCATGCCGGCACTGGCGCCGCTGTGGCGGCAGATCGCCGAGCGCGACGGCCTGCGCGTGGCCGACCTCGATGCGCTGGTGGGCCTGTCGTGGCAGTATGCCGATGCCACCTTCGCGGCGCAGCGCCCGCTGGCCGTGCCGCCCATCGTCTCGACCATCCGGCTGCGCCAGGCCGGCTTCGCCAGTTGCATCGACACCGAAGAATGCATCGTGCAGCACCTGCAGGCCATGCAGGCGCAGCGTTATCTGCCGCTCTAGAAAGCCCCGCCATGCGCGCCGTCGCCTACCTGCAATGTCTGCCCAGCACCGACCCCGCCTGCCTGGTGGATGTGGACCTGCCCACGCCCAACGCCACCGGGCGTGACCTGCTGGTGCGGGTGCACGCCGTGTCGGTCAACCCGGTGGACACCAAGCTGCGCCGGCACGTGGCGCCAAGCCCGGGCGAGACCCGCGTGCTGGGCTTCGACGTGGCGGGGGTGGTGGAGGCGGTCGGGCCTGATGTCACGCTGTTCCAGCCCGGCCAGCGCGTCTGGTATGCCGGCGCCCGCCACCGCCCCGGTGCCAATGCCGAACTGCACCTGGTGGACGAGCGCCTGGTGGGCCGCATGCCGGCCACGCTGGATTTCGCCCTGGCCGCCGCCATGCCGCTGACCACCATCACCGCCTGGGAATCGCTGTTCGACCGACTGCAGTTGCCCACCGATGCCAACGCCGATGCCGGCACGCTGCTGGTCACCGCCGGTGCCGGCGGCGTGGGGTCCATCACCATCCAGCTGGCACGTTGCCTGACCAGCGCCCGGGTGGTGGCCACGGCGTCGCGTGCCGAGAGCCGGGCGCAGGCGCTGGCCGTGGGCGCCCATCTGGTGATCGACCATGCCCAGCCCATGGCCGCGCAGTTGGCCGACGCCGGCATCCGCTGGGTGGAGCGCATCTTCAGCATCTCGCACACCGACGCCCACTTTGCCGAGCTGGCCAAGGCCATCGCGCCGTTCGGCCGGCTGTGCGTGATCGACGAGACCGGCCCGATCGACGTGCGCCTGCTCAAGGCGCGCAGCGCGTCGCTGCACTGGGAAGGCATGTTCACCCGCTCGGGCTTCAACCTGCCCGACATGCAGGCCCAGGGCCAGCTGCTGAGCGCGGTGGCCGACCTGGTGGACGCCGGCCGCATCCGCAGCACCCACAGCCAGACGCTGGGCCGCATTTGCGCGGCCGACCTGCGCGCCGCCCATGCCGCGGTGGAATCGGGCCGCACCGTCGGCAAGATCGTGCTGGCGGGGTTCTGAAGAAGGTGTCTCTTTACAGCCGCTGCAGCGTGATCGGCAGCCCGTCCTTCGGCTTGGCGATCGGCACCAGCTGGTACGGCATGCGGTAGCCCTCGGGCACGCTGAAGCGGAACTGCCGCAGCACTTGGTGCAACACGCTCTTCACTTCCATGTCGGCGAAGTGCTGGCCGATGCACAGGTGCGCGCCGCCGCCGAAGGGCAGGTAGGCATACGGGTGCTGCTTGTGCTCGGCACGTGCCGGGCTGAAGCGCTCGGGGTCGAAGCGGTGCGGGTCGGTCCAGATCGACGGCATGTGGTGGGTGTGGATCGGCGAGATGCCCACCGGCGTGCCCTTGGGGATCTGGAAGCCGCCGAAGCTGCAGTCCTTCGCGGCCTTGCGCGGGATGCTGGTCAGCGGCGGGTACAGGCGCAGTGCCTCCTTCATCGCCCATTCGGTGCGTTCGCAGCCGGGCAGGTCGGCGTACTGCAACTGGTCGTTGGGCAGGGCCTGGGCGTCGGCGCGCAGGCGGTCTTGCCAGGCCGGGTCACGCGCCAGGCAGTAGAACAGGGTGGTCAGCGTGCTGGTGGTGGTGTCGTGCGCCGCCATCATCAGGAAGATCATGTGGTTGACGACCTCGTCGTCGGTGAAGCGCTCGCCGTCTTCGCCCCGCGCATGGCACAGCTGGCTGAACAGGTCGGGCCCCTCGCTGGCGCGCTTGCCGGCCAGCTTGCTGCGCATCAAGTCGACCAGGAAACCGCGCGCCCGCACGCCGCGCCACATGCCGAACGGCGGCACCGGTTTGCGGATCAGCGCCAGTGACGCCTCCACCGTGTCGATGAAGGCCTGGTTCATGCGGTCGGCCTCGGGCCCCAGCGCCATGCCCATGAACACCCGCGCGGCGATGTTCAGCGTCAGCGCCTTCACCTGCGGAAACACCTTCATGCCGCCCTGCGGCCAGGTGGCCAGCACATCGGCGATCACCGGGCCCATGTCGGCCACGTAGCGCTCCATCGCGCGGCGCTGAAAGGCGCCTTGCATGATGCGCCGGTGGTGCTTGTGGGCCGGGTTGTCCATCGCCATGATGGCGCCGGGAAACACCGCGTCGATCCAGTAGTACCAGCCGCCGCGGCTGCTGAAGTTGCCCTCGCGGTCGTGCAGCACGAACTGGTTGGCATCGGGCCCCAGCAGCGTCACCGTCTCGAAGAAGGTGCGCGAGCGCACCACATTGCCGTGCACCTCCAGGCTGCGGGCGTTGTCCAGCGGACTGCGCAGAAACTTCGGCAGGTTGCCCACCAGCGGCAGGCCCTTGACCAGGGGGATGGATTGGTAGGGCAGGGCGCTCATGCAGCAGGATCGGCGATCCGTGGGTGGCGGGGCCGCCATGATGCCCTGGCGTGGCACAGTGCGCGCATGCTCGCTTACCGCCATGCCTTCCACGCCGGCAACCATGCCGACGTGCTGAAGCACGCCACCCTGGTGGCCGTGCTGCACCACCTCAACGCCAAGGACAAGGGCTGGCGGCTGGTCGACACCCATGCCGGCGCCGGCGCCTACGCCCTGCATGCCGACGCGGCGCAGAAGCTGGGCGAATACCGCCAGGGCATCGCCCGGCTGTGGCAGCAGGGCCACCTGCCGCCGCTGCTGGCCGACTACATCACCCAGGTGCGCCAGTTCAACCCGCAGGACGAACTGCTGGCCTACCCCGGCTCCCCCTGCCTGGCCAAGGCGATGATGCGGCCGCAGGACCAGCTGCGCCTGTACGAGCTGCACCCCACCGACCACACCCTGCTGGCCGATGCCTTTGCCAGCGACAAGACAGTGCAGGTGCAGCATGCCGACGGTTTTGCCGGTATCAGGGCCCAGCTGCCGCCCCCCACCCGGCGTGGCCTGCTGCTGATGGACCCCAGCTACGAGCTGAAGACCGACTACGCCGCCGTGGCCGCCGCCACCCAGGAGGCGCTGACGCGCTTTGCCGAAGGCATCGTGATGGTGTGGTACCCCCAGATCGACGCCCGGGAATCCGCCAACTTGCCGGTGCGGCTGAAGGCGCTGGCCAACGCCCAGGCGCGCAAGGGCTGGCTGCATGCGCGGCTGACGGTGGCCGAGCCCAATGACCGCGGCTTCGGCATGCTGGGCAGCGGGGTGTTCGTCATCAACCCGCCCCACACCCTGCGCGCCCAGCTGCGCGAGGCGCTGCCGGTGCTGGTGCGTCTGCTGGGGCAGTTTGCAGGCGCCAGCCAGCGGCTGGAGCTGTCGGCCGAGGCCTGACGCCAGTCTTCAGACGTTGAGGAACTTGCGCAGGCTGCGCCCGCTCAGCGGCTGGCTGCGCGGCGACCACGACCGGACCAGCTGGCTGATGCGGGCATTGGTCGGCGCCAGCTGGTTCATCCGCTGGGCCAGGCGCAACACTTCGCCCTGGATGGCGTCGATCTCGGTCAGCCGGTTGCGCGCCAGGTCGTCGGCCATGCTGGACCGGGCCTGGGCGTCGATGCGCAGCATGCGCCGCGCCACCAGGCGGAACAGCGGCCCGGGCAGGCGCAGCAACCGGGGCAGCATGCCTGGCCGTGCTGCCGACACCCGCGCCGGCCGGATGCCGGCCTGCTTCAGCAGAAACAGCGTCTCGCTGATCAGCGCCGCGGTGCAGTGGCGGTAGTCGCTGTTGAGCAACTGCTCGCGCAGCGGCAGGCCGCTGAGTGCATTCACCGCGTTGTTCAGGTTCAGCAGCAGCTTGCCCCACTGCACCGGCAGCAGGTCGTCATGCACCGCCAATGGCAGCCCGGCGGCGTTGAACCAGGGCAGCCACGCGTCCAGCCCCGGGTGGGCCTGCACCGCCAGCTGGCCGGCGGTGCCGCGGTGCAACCGGCCCGGCGCCAGCTCGGCCACGTTGTAGGGCACCATGCCGCGCAGCCAGGTGAGGCCGGGTGCGGCGGCCTGGGCCACGTCGACATTGTTGATGCCGTTCTGCATCGACCACACAGGCGTGCCGGCGGGCAGGGCGGCAGCCAGCTCGGTGGCGGCGGCCGCGGTGGCGCCGCTCTTCACGCACAGCAGCACCAGGTCGGGCTGCA
Source organism: Burkholderiaceae bacterium (assembly GCA_017999135.1). GTDB lineage: Bacteria > Pseudomonadota > Gammaproteobacteria > Burkholderiales > Burkholderiaceae_C > Pseudaquabacterium. Next base: position 2,546 of record JAGOBT010000029.1, on the reverse strand, counting down.
GGCCGGCGGGCACGGCGTCGTGCAGCTGCAGCTGCGCGGCTGGCAACGGCAGCTGGCCGCTGTCCATGTCGGTCAGCGTCAGGCCCTGGGCGGCCAGGGCCTGCAGCATGCGCGGCCGGCCGACGAAGTGCACCGTGGCCCCCGCCGCCTGCAGCCGCCCGCCCAGCCAGCAGCCGATGTTGCCGGCGCCCATCACCAGCACGGTGGGGGCGGGCCCGGCGGGGGGCGGTGCAGCGGGTTTCGGCGCGCGGGCGGCCATGCAAACAACTCCAGGGAACACGTTCAGCGGGGGGGAGTGGACCACAACCCGGCAGGCCAGGCCCCGCTCCTAGAATGACCGACCGTCCCAGGACAGCACTGCCGAGCCCCCATGAGCATCAAGAGCGACCGCTGGATCCGCCGCATGGCCGAGCAGACCGGCATGATCGAACCGTTCGAGCCCGGCCAGGTGCGCCAGTCGGCCGACGGCCAGAAGATCGTCAGCTACGGCACCAGCAGCTACGGCTACGACATCCGCTGTGCCCGCGAATTCAAGGTGTTCACCAACATCCACAGCACCGTGGTCGACCCGAAGAACTTCGACGCCAAGAGCTTCGTCGACATCGAGGCCGATGTCTGCATCATCCCGCCCAACAGCTTTGCGCTGGCCCGCACGGTCGAGTACTTCCGCATTCCGCGCAACGTGCTCACCATCTGCCTGGGCAAGAGCACCTATGCCCGCTGCGGCATCATCGTCAACGTCACCCCGTTCGAGCCCGAATGGGAAGGCTACGTGACGCTGGAATTCAGCAACACCACGCCGCTGCCGGCCAAGATCTACGCCGGCGAGGGCTGCGCCCAGGTGCTGTTCTTCGAGAGCGACGAAGTCTGCGAGACCAGCTACAAGGACCGCGGCGGCAAGTACCAGGGCCAGCGCGGCGTCACCCTGCCCAAGACCTGACGGGAACCCGGCCATGAAGTGGGAAGGCGGGCGCCAGAGCAGCAACGTCGAAGACCGGCGTGACGGCAGCGCCGGCACCGCTGGCGGTGGTGGCCGCCGCGTCGGCGGGCGCGGCGTGGGCCTGGGCACGGTGGCCATCGCCCTGGTGGCCGGCTGGGTCTTCGGCATCAACCCGCTCACCGTGCTGGGCGTGCTGGGCGGTGATGGTGGCGGCCAGCACCAGCCCGCGCCCCAGGTGCAGCAGGCGCCGGCGGCCCACCCGCAAGACCCGATGGGCCAGTTCGTGGCCACCGTGCTGGCGGACACCGAAGACGTGTGGCGCGAACTGTTCCGCGCCCAGGGCGGCCAGTACCAGGACCCGAAGCTGGTGCTGTTCCGCGGCGCCACGCCCACGGCCTGCGGCACCGGGCAGACGGCCATGGGCCCGTTCTACTGCCCGGGCGACCAGAAGGTCTACATCGACCTGGCGTTCTACCAGACCCTGCGCGACAAGCTCGGTGCGCCCGGCGACTTTGCCCAGGCCTATGTCATCGCCCACGAGGTGGGCCACCATGTGCAGCACCTGCTGGGCATCACCGCCAAGGTGGACGCCCAGCGCGGCCGCATCCCTGAGGCGCGCATGAACGCGCTGAGCGTGCGCCTGGAACTGCAGGCCGACTGCCTGGCCGGCGTGTGGGCCCACCATGCCCAGCGCAGCCGCCAGGTGCTGGAGCAGGGTGATGTGGAAGAAGCGCTGAACGCCGCCGCGCAGATCGGCGACGACAAGCTGCAGGCCGGCAGCGGCCGCATCCGGCCCGAAACCTTCACCCACGGCACCAGCGCGCAGCGCGCGGCGTGGTTCAAGCGCGGCATCGGCAGCGGCCGCCTGGCCGACTGCAACACCTTCGACGCCCGGGTGCTCTGACACCCGGCCGGTGCAAGCCGCGCCTTGCCACGGCGCGCTATGCTTTGCAGGCGTGCACCGGAGACCCCCATGAGCGCTGTTCTCAAGCCACCCCGATTCGCCAACGCCGAGGACTACCTGGCGTGGGAGGAACTTCAGCCCGGCAAGAACGAGTATGTCGGTGGCGAGGTGTATGCGATGGTCGGCGCCCGGCTGACCCACAACACCGTCGCACTCAATGCCTACATGTGGCTGCGACATGCGCTGAAGGGTTCGCCCTGCAGAACCTTTGCGCTTGACACCAAGTTGCAGATTGCAGCATCGGGTGAGCACCTTTACCCTGATGTCATGGTGACTTGCGACGCCAGAGACAGCGAAGGCGGCGAGGACCGCTTCATCCGCTACCCCTGGTTGGTGGTGGAAGTGCTGAGCGACAGCACGGCTGCCTACGACCGCGGACTGAAATTCGAGCTGTACCGTGGCCTTGACACACTGAGCCACTACCTGGTGGTCGAGCAGGATCGCCCGCACGCAGACCTGTTCTTCAAGACAGCCACGGGCCAGTGGGTGCTGCAGCCCGTGTCGCAGGGCGAGGCCATGCAGATCGACCGGCTCGGCCAGCCTTGGCCCGTTGTCAGCCTGTTTGACGACGTGCCTTTTCCGTCGTCCGGCCGAGCTGCCGGCATGCCGCCGCCCGTGCCCGACCCCGGCCCCAACCCCGGC
>JAGOBT010000428.1 GCA_017999135.1 Burkholderiaceae bacterium | reverse complement strand
CGGATGGCGGCGCCAGAGCGGGCCTTGGCGTCGTAGGCGACCTCGTGCAGCAACTCCGCCTCTGCGTCGGGCAGGAAACGGACAGCGATCACTTGGCGATGGCTCGCGCCTTGGCAAAGACCTCCTCCACCGGGATGGCTGTCACGTCGCCGCGGTCGTCAGCCGCCAAGCGCCGCTCGATCTCGGCGGCCCAGGCTGCGTCCAATTCGGCGGTTGCAGGTGCATTGAGCGATTCGAGCAGCGCATCGACAAGCCACTCGCGCTCGTCAGGCGAGAGTTGTTTGGCACGCTGGGCAAGTTCTTCCGCGGTATCGGGCATGGACGGGCTCCGGTGGAGGCTGCTGATATTCAGCGTGCGCGTCTCAAGCTGCCCGCGCATAGTTTCCGCCCACCGCCCACCGCCCACCGCCTGCCGCCACACTTGTGCGCAGACAACAGCTGGCGTTCCGCTACGGTGCGTCGCACCGCACCCGCCGCATCGGAAAGTCCACCGCCCGCGGCTGGCCGCCGGCGTCGCCCTCGATGCGCGCGGCCAGGCTGCCGTCGGGCTGCAGGCGGTAGGCCACGCGCTGCGGAAACTCGGCGCTCTGGCGCTCGAACACCGCCGCCTCGGCGCTGGCTTCCTTGGCCACGAACACCGATGGCTGCCGCCCGCCCGGCTGGGCGATCAGGCTCAGGCCGGTGGCCGATTCGCGCAGCTGCATGAACTCGAACTGCACCGTGCGCCCGCCCTTGAGCGTGCGCGCCATGCCCAGCATGCTGCCGCCGGCCGGTGCCATCCATTGCTCTCCCGAGCCGGGTTCGTCCAGTGTGCTCTGCCAGCAGCCGGCCAGCCAGCCCAGGGTGGCCAGCGTGGGCACGGGCTGGGCGACGGCGTGCGCTGGCAGCAGCAGTGGGCAGAGCAGCGCGCTCAGCGTGATCAGGGCGGTGGTCCGGCGCATGGCGTGATTCTGCAGGGCGCCGGTGCGCGGGCCAGGGGTCACCCCAGCGACCGCCGGGCCAGCCGCCATCCCGTATCCTGCCGCCCGCGGCCGTGGGCCGCCGATCACCCCAAGGAGACACGATGCGATTCAACCCGACGCGGCTGGCCAGTGCGCTGCTGCTGTGCGCCCTGACCGCCACCACGGCCACCTCGGCCCTGGCCCAGGGCTTTCCGAACAAGCCGATCCGGATGGTGGTCACCTTCCCGGCCGGTGGTGCGCCCGACATCCTGTCGCGCCTGTTTGCCGACAAGGCCCAGCTCGGCCAGCCGGTGGTGGTGGACAACGTGCCCGGTGCCGGCGGCAACATCGGCGCCGACCGCGTGGCCAAGGCCGCACCCGACGGCCACACGCTGGTGATGGGCACGGTGGGCACACACTCGATCAACGGCGCGCTGTACAGCAAGATGCCGTATGACATGGTGAAGGACTTCACCCCGGTGGCGCATGTGGCCAGCGCGCCCAACCTGCTGGTGGTCAACAACGACCTGCCGGTGAAGACGGTGGCCGAGCTGATCGCCTACCTCAAGGCCAACCCCAACAAGCTGAGCTTCGGCTCGCCGGGCATCGGCAGCTCGGTGCATGTGTCGGGTGAGCTGTTCAAGAGCCTGACCGGCACGACGATGCAGCACGTGCCCTACAAGGGCCGGCAGTTCGCCATCCCCGACCTGGTGGGCGGCCAGATCCAGCTGATGTTCGACAACATGCCCTCGGCCCTGCCGATGGCCAAGGAAGGCAAGATCCGCGCAGTGGCGCAGACCACCGCCAAGCGTTCTGCTGCCGCGCCCGACGTGCCCACCGTCGGCGAGACGGTGCCCGGCTTCGAGGCCACCACCTGGTTCGCGGTGTTCGCGCCGGCCGGCACGCCGAAGGACGTGGTGGCCAAGATCAATGCCGAGATGCAGCGCGTCTTCAAGCTGCCCGACGTGGTGGAGAAGTTGAAGGCACTGGGCCTGGAGCCGTGGATCTCGACACCGGAAGAATTGGCCAAGTACCAGGCCACCGAAATGGTGAAGTGGGCCAAGGTGGTGAAGGATTCGGGCGCCAAGGCCGATTGACGCCTGGTGCGCGCGGGCCCGGCGCGGGCCTGTTTGGCGCCGCTGCCCTGGCGGCTACAGCACCCGCCCGAACCACCACACGCTCAGGCCGGCTGCCAGCACGACCAGCAGGGCACCGGCGGCGGCAAACAGGGCGCTGACCTCGGTCTCCTTCGTTTCCACCACCAGCCGGCTGCTCAGGCCCTGGTAGACCTGCTTCAGGTCTTCGGCCGTGCCGGCATAGAAGTAGTTGGCGCGGGTGGCGGTGGAGATGGCCTTCAGCGTCTCCTCGTCCAGCTTCACCCGCATGCTCCAGCCTTCGAAGCCGATGGTCTCGCCGGCCTTGGTGCCGATGCCCACGGTGTACACCTTCACGCCGCGCTCGGCGGCCATCTTGGCGGCCTCCATCGGGTCGGGTCCGGTGGTGCGCTGGCCGTCGGTCAGCAGGATCACCGCCGCCGACGTGTAGCTGCCGGGCTCTACCGGTTCGAACGGCTTGCGCGCCTGGTCCTTGGCCCGTTCCTCGGGTGACTTGGGCATCGCGCGCGCACCGGTGATCTGGCTCAGGTCGATGCCCTGGTCCGGAAACAGCGTGGCCAGCGACAGGATCAGCCCCGAGCCGATGGCGGTGGCGCGCTGCATCTGGAAGCGGTCGATCGCGGCCACCACGTCTTCGCGGCTGACGGTGGGCGCCTGCACCACCGCCGCCGTGCCGGCAAAGCTGACCACCCCCACCCGCACACTGCGCGGCAGCCCGGCCACGAAGGCCTTGGCTGCCTCCTGCGCAGCCACCATGCGGTTGGGCTTGACGTCGGTGGCACGCATGCTGCCCGACACGTCCATGGCCAGGATGATGGTCTGGTCGCGCGCCGGCAGCTTCAGCTTGACCACCGGCCGCGCCGTGGCGAACAGCAGCATGGCCAGCGCGGCCAGCAGCAGCAGCGGCGGCACATGGCGCCGCCAGCCCGGGCCGGGGCCCATGGCCTGGCGCACGATGGCCACGCTGGCCAGCCGCACGCTGTTCTTCTTGCGCCGTGCCAGCAGGCGCAGGTACAGCAGCACCACCGCCGGCAGCAGCAGCAGGGTCCACAACCAGTCGGGCCAGAGCAGGGTCATGGCGGTGTCCTCTTCAATCAGGCTGCAGCCGGCGTGCGCAATGCGGTCGGCATGCGGTGGCCGCTGACCGCGCGGCCGCGCTGCCGGCGCAGTGCCACGTAGCGCAGCAGCGCGCCCAGCAGGTCTTCGTCGGTGGCCAGTTCCAGCACGTCCACGCCGGCGGACTGCAGCTGGTCGCGCAGATCGGCCTCGTGCTGTGCGGCCATGGCCTCGAAGCGGTCGCGGAAGCCCGGGTCCTGGGTGTCGACCAGCAACTGCTCACCGGTTTCGGCGTCTTCCACCGTCAGCAGGCCGATGTCGGGCAGGGCCATTTCCAGCGGGTCGAACAGGCGCACGGCCAGCACTTCATGCCGGCGCGCCAGCCGGCCCAGCGGCGCGGCCCAGCCGGGGTCGCTGATGAAGTCACTGACGACGAACAGCAACGAACGGCGCCGCACGATGCCTTCGGCCCGACCCAGCAGATCGGTCAGCCGGGTGGGCGCGGCGCTGCCGGCCTTGCTGCGTGGCGCCTGTGCCGGCGGCTGGCGCATGCGGGCCAGCAGCTGCAGCACTTGGGTGCGGCCCAGGCCGGGTGGGACCACCACCAGCCGCTGGCGGGCATCGGCCGCGCCCGGGTG
>JAGOBT010000028.1 GCA_017999135.1 Burkholderiaceae bacterium | reverse complement strand
CACGGTGCGGCCGGCCGACAACGGCGCGCTCAGGCCGCGGAACAGCAGGCGCTCGTTCTGCCAGGCCAGTTCACCGCCGCTGGCCTTCCAGGCGCTGACGCGGTCGGCGCCGTCGGCACCGAAGATGAAGTCGGCATCACCGCCCACGGCACGCGGGCCACCGGCCATGCGGCTCCAGCGCAGGCTGGCGCGGTCGGGGCCGGCGATGTCGACACAGCCCACGGCCGTCTGGAAGGCGCGGGCGCAGAGGGTGTCGCCCAGACGCAGGGCCGGGCCGACCAGGTCGTTCAGGCGCTCGACCTCGTTGGTGCCGCGCGGCGAGGTGACCGGCACCTCCCAGCGCACGCTGCCGGTGGTGGGGTCGATGCCGGTCATCAGCGCACCGATGCCGGCGACCAGGGTGTTCTTGTGCGCGGCCAGCACACCGGGCTGGGCCAGCGTCAGGGCCTCGCCGGGACGCTGCACGGTCCAGAGACGGCGGCCGTCGATGGCGTCGAAGGCGTGCACCACGCGATCGACGCCGATCACGAACACCCGCTCGCCCGCCACCAGCGGCGCGGTGGTGGTGCGCGAGGCCAGGCGCGTGCTCCAGAGCTTCGCGCCCTGGTCCAGCACCACCAGTTCGTTGTCGACGGTGACCACCGCGGCACGCCGGCCGTCACTGCCCACGCCGGCCGACAGCTTGGCACCGGCCTGGCCGCGCCACACCTCGCGCCCGCTCTGCGCGTCCAGCGCCAGCACGGTGCCGTCGGTGCCGGCCACGATGAACTTGCCGTCGCGCAGCGTCACCGCCAGCGGGAACTGCACCGAGTCGACCTTGGCGCTCCACACGGGGCGGCCGGCGATCTGCGCCGTCACCGCTTCCAGCGGCGTCGGCTTGGGCTTGTCCGACGCACAGCCAGCCAGAAGCGCGGCCGCGGCCACCAGCAGCAGCGCCTGAACCGGGCGGCGCATCACTTGGTGGCCCCCGAGGCCGCGGCCGCGGCCGGTGCCGGCGGCGCAGCCAGCGCGACAAGCTTCACCTCCACCAGGCGGCGGTAATCGATCTTGTCGTCCATGGCCTTGTAGGCGGCCTGGTAGGCGGCGCGGGCCTCGTCGGTCTTGCCCTGGGCCAGCAGCACATCGCCACGGCGGTCGGATGCCAGCGCGGTGAAGTCCTTCGCGGTCACGGCGTCCAGCGCCTTCAGCGCGCCGGGGTAGTCCTTGGCGTCGAGCAGCAGGCCCGCCAGGCGCAGACGGGCGATGGCGCGGTACTCGTCTTCGGCTGCCTTCTCGCTGACCCAGCCCAGGCTGGCCTTGGCGGCATCGACCTGGCCCTTGTCATGCTGCACCCGCGCGGCGATCAGCCCACCCTGCTGGGTGAGCGTGGCGCCGGCATAGCGGTCCTTCATGTCGTTGAACACCCGGCTGGCCTTGTCGGCATCACCGGCGGCAGCGGCCTTGTCCAGTTCATCGAACATGGCGGCGGCCTGCACCGCCTGGTTGCGCTGGTACCAGTTCCATCCGTTCCAGCCGGCAAAGGCCAGCAGCACCAAAGTGACGAGCCAAGTGATCCAGTTGCCATGCCGCTTCCAGAACGCCTTGAGGTCGTCGAGCTGTTCCTGGTCCTGGAGATTGAGTGTGTTCGCCATGAAGCGCCTGTGGGCCGTGCCCTGCAATCGAAGGGCGGATTATGCGGTGCGCAGTGCCGGCGCCCAGTCGGCTACGCCCTGCAGCGGGCGCAGCACCTGGGTGGCGGCGGCGTCGCGCAGTGGCTTCACCGCCACCTGGCCCTGGGCCAGTTCATCAGTGCCGAACACCAACGCATGGCGCGCGCCGCTGGCGTCGGCCTTCTTGAACTGCGCCTTCAGGCTGCCGCCGCCGGCATGCATCTGCACCGACAGGCCGGCCGCCCGCAGGGCATCCAGCACCACCATGGCCTGCGGCAGCGCGGCGGCATCGGGCAGCACCGCATACACGTCGGGACTGGCGCCGGGCACCGGCACGCCGATCTCCTGCAGCAGCAGCAGCAGACGCTCGATGCCGAGGCCGAAGCCGATGGCTGGCGTGGGCTTGCCGCCCAGTTGCTCGAACAGGCCGTCATAACGCCCGCCGCCGCACACCGTGCCTTGCGAACCGAGTTGGTCGGTCACCCACTCGAAGACGGTGAGGTTGTAGTAGTCCAGACCGCGCACCAGCCGCGGGTTGATGCGGTACGGCAGGCCGGCGGCGTCCAGCACCGCGCACACGGCGGCCAGGTGCGCGCGCGAGGCCTCGCCCAGGTGGTCGGCCAGTTTGGGCGCGGCTTCGACCAGGGCCTGCATCGCCGGGTTCTTGGTGTCCAGGATGCGCAGCGGGTTGGTGTGCAGGCGGCGCTGGCTGTCCTCGTCCAGCTGGTCGGCGTGCTGGGTGAAATAGGCCACCAGCGCGGCGCGGTGGGCGGCGCGCTCGGCCGGCTGGCCCAGGCTGTTGAGCTCCAGCCGCACATCGGTGCCGATCTGCAGGCCCAGCGCCTGCCACAGGCTGCGCAGCATCAGGATCAGCTCGGCGTCCACGTCCGGCCCGGCAAAGCCCAGGGCCTCGACATCGAGCTGGTAGAACTGGCGGTAACGGCCCTTCTGCGGCCGCTCATGCCGGAACACCGGGCCGATCGACCACACCCGCAGCGGACCGTTGTACAGCGCGTTGTGCTCGATCATGGCCCGCACGATGCCGGCGGTGATCTCGGGGCGCAGCGTCAGCGCATCGCCGTTCATCGCGTCTTTCCAGGAGTACATCTCCTTCTCGACGATGTCGGTGGCCTCGCCGATGCCGCGCACGAACAGCGGCGTGGGCTCGACGATGGGCGTCAGCAGATGCTGGTAGCCGTGGCGCGCCATCACCGTGTCGACGGTGCGTTCAAACCAGCGCCAGATGGCGGAATCGGGCAGCTTGTCCTTGCGCGGGACGCTGCCCGGCAGGATGTCGTTCATGCCTTTGACGGCAACGAGTTTGTCGGCCATGGGGTGCGGACCAGTTGGGTTGGTGCGAGTTCGTCAAGCGGCCGCCGCGGAACCGGCTTCGCCGGGCCGCTGGCGGCGCCCCCTGGGGGGAGCGCCGCAGGCGCTACGGGGGGGACGGCAGGTACCGCTTCTCGATGTACGACTCGACGATCTTGTGGAATTCCTGCGCGATGCCCTCGCCGCGCAGCGTCATCGCCTTCTGGCCGTCGATGAACACCGGCGCGGCCGGCGCCTCGCCGGTGCCGGGCAGGCTGATGCCGATGTCGGCATGCTTGCTCTCGCCCGGTCCGTTGACGATGCAGCCCATCACCGCCACCTTCATGTTCTCCACGCCAGGGTACTTGGCCTTCCACGTGGGCATCATGGCGCGCAGATGGTCGTCGATCTGCTTGGCCAGCTCTTGAAACGTGGTGCTGGTGGTGCGGCCGCAGCCGGGGCAGGCCGTCACGCTGGGGTTGAAGTTGCGCAGGCCCAGGGCCTGCAGGATTTCCAGCGCCACCACCACTTCCTGCGTGCGGGCCTCGCCGGGCTGGGGGGTCAGGCTCACGCGGATGGTGTCGCCGATGCCCTGCTGCAGCAGCTGGCCCAGCGCCACGGCGCTGGCCACCGTGCCCTTGGTGCCCATGCCGGCTTCGGTCAGGCCCAGGTGCAGCGGGTAGTTGCAACGGGCGGCCAGCGCCTGGTAGACGGTGATCAGGTCCTGCACGCCGCTGACCTTGCAGCTGATGATGACCTGGTGGGCCGGCATGCCCAGCTCCACCGCCCAGTCGGCCGACTGCAGCGCGCTCTTGACCAGGGCCTGGTACATCACCTGCTTCGCATCCCAGGGCTGGGCGCTGCGGGCGTTGTCGTCCATCATCTGCGCCAGCAGTTCCTGGTCGAGGCTGCCCCAGTTGACGCCGATGCGCACCGGCTTGTCGAAGCGCATCGCCGCTTCGACCATCGCAGTGAACTGGCGGTCGCGCTTCTCGCCCTTGCCCACGTTGCCGGGGTTGATGCGGTACTTGCTCAGCGCCTGGGCGCAGGCTGGGTGCTCGGTCAGCAGCGTGTGGCCGTTGTAATGGAAGTCGCCGATCAGCGGCACGTCGATGCCCATGCGGTCGAGTTGCTCGCGGATGTGCGGCACGGCCTGCGCCGCCTCGGGCGTGTTGACGGTGATGCGCACCATCTCGCTGCCGGCAATCGCCAGTTCCTTCACCTGGATGGCGGTGCCGATGACATCGACCGTGTCGGTGTTGGTCATGCTCTGCACGCGCACCGGGGCGTCGCCGCCGACCGTGACGACCCGGCTGCCCCAGACCACCCGGGCCTGCAGCGAACGGCGGGCCAGCGGCAGCGCGGGCGGGATCAGCGTCAGGGTGTCCAGGTCGGGCATGGCAGTGGCGTCACGGCAGGGTGATGTTGGCAATGTTGTCGCGCGCGGCGGCCGACAGGTCCACAGGCTGGCCGCGGAACTGCAGCGCGGTGCCCTGCGCATTGCCGATTCTCAGCCGAACAGGCAACGCGGGCGTCAAAGCCACCGTCTCGCCTGCGGGCACCAGGCGGGCCATCAGCGTCTGGCCGCCGGCATCGACCGCCTGCACCCAGGTGGGCTGCACCGCGCGCAGCACCAGCATGGCGTCGGCAGCGGGCTGGCTGGCCGCCGCGGCGGTGACCGGCGCGGCAGTCACCAGCGCCGCATTGGCAGGTGCAGCGGCCAGCGGCGCCGAAGCGGCCGTGGCCGGCGGCACACTGGCCGGGCGGTCGGCCACCGGCGCCGAGGGGGTGGCCATCCCGTTGCCGGCCGACGCAGGAGGGGCAGGGGCGGGCGCCGGCTCGCTCAGCGGCACCGGGCCGCCTGCGCCGCTGGGCGGCATCACCGGCGTGGCGGCGACATCGGGCAACGGCAGCGGCCCAGGCTGGCTGGGCACCAGCACGAAGGCCGCGGCCGCCGCCAGCAGCAGGCCGGCCAGCCACAGCACCGGGTGCTGCCAGGGCAGCCAGGCGCCGGGCTCGCCACGGCTCGCCCGCTCGCGGAACGGCGTGTTCAGGCCGGAATCCACCCGCTCCAGGCTGCCCGGCGGGGCACCGGGCAACAGGGCCAGCACCGGCGCAGCGTCGATCTTCAGCACCCGGCACACGGTGAGGGCCAAGGCGCGGGTGAAGGTGGCGTCGGGCAGTTCCTGGATGCGGCCGGACTCCAGCGCCTCCAGCTTGGCCGGCGTGACCTTGATCGAAGCCGCCAGCGCGGCGATGTGCAGGCCCTGCTGCTGGCGGGCCGCGCGCAGCAGCGCGCCGGCCTGCACGGCATCGACTGCACTGCGGCTGGCGTCGGGGCTGGTGGGCGTGTCAGTCATCGAATCGGCCGCGCTCGAAGAGCGCCGCCTCGGCGGATTGGGCAAAGTCCCGGCGCAGACGGGCGCCGAGCGACCGCACGGCCTGGTCGCGGCCAAGCTTGCGCTCAATGCGGGCGGCCAGCCACAGGGTCTGGGCGTTGGTGGCGTCGGGGGTGTCGTTGATCCGGCCGATGTAGAAGTTGGCTCGCTCGTAGGCACCGCGGCGGTACAGCACGTCGGCCAGGTTCAGGCCGGCGCTGGGGTTGGCGGGCTCCAGCTCGTAGGCACGCATCAGCGCCGCCTCGGCCTCGGGGAACTTGCCGTCACGCCCGTAGCAGACGCCGCGGGCCAGCAGGCTGCGCGCCTGGTCACGGTAGTTGGGCAGCGCCAGCAGCGCGTCGAACTGGGCCTGCGCAGTGGCGTACTGGCCACGCTGGCACAGGAACCAGGCCTGGTTGTGCAGGGTGGACCCATCACGCGGATTGAGCTGCAGCGCACGCTTGAAGCTGTCTTCGGCCAGGCGTTCTTCGCCCATGGCGGCATAGATCAGCCCGCGCAGGTTGAAGGCCTCGGCCATGTCGGGCTTGACCTGCATCGCCAGCTTGGTCTCGTCGAGCGCCGTGGTGAGCTGGCCCCGGCTGAAGTAGGCGGTGGCCAACTCCAGCCGCACGCGGGCGCGCCGCTCGATGTCGGTCTGGTCGGATGCGGTGGGCACGGCCGCCGGCTGGTCGGCCGCCACCCCGCCCGGGCCACCGGCGCAGGCCGACAGCAGCGCGACGGCCGCCACGGCCAGCGCGCTGGCACCCGGCAGAGGCCGCATCATGGCCGCACCGGCGGTGCCGGCTCGATCGGGATGACCGGGCGCACCGCCGGCCGGGTCAGGCGGCTCTGCACCTGGGTGCGGTCTTGCACCTCGCCGGCCAGCTGGCCGCAGGCGGCGTCGATGTCGTCACCCCGGGTCTTGCGCACGGTGGTCACGATGCCGGCGTCCTGCAGCACCTGGGCAAAGGCCTGCACCCGGTCGCGCGGCGAGCGCAGCAGGCCCGACGCCGGGAACGGGTTGAACGGGATCAGGTTGAACTTGCAGGGCACGCGCGGCGCGCCGGCCTGGCCGTTGACCAGGGCCACCAGCTGGCGGGCCTGCGCCGGGCTGTCGTTGACGCCGTCGAGCATGCAGTATTCGAAGGTGATGAAGTCGCGCGGGGCGGCCGCCAGATACTGGCTGCAGGCGGCCAGCAGTTCGGCCAGCGGGTACTTGCGGTTCAGCGGCACCAGCTGGTCGCGCAAGGCGTCGGTGGGCGCGTGCAGGCTGACGGCCAGCGCCACCGGGCAATCGGCCTGCAGCCGTTCGATCATTGGCACCACGCCCGAGGTGGACACGGTGACACGCCGGCGCGACAGGCCGTAGCCATGGTCGTCGAGCATGACCCGCAGCGCGGGTACCAGGGCGCCGTAGTTCTGCAGCGGCTCGCCCATGCCCATCATGACCACGTTGCTGATGACGCGGTCGGGCGTGTTCAGCCGCCGGCGCAGATGGTGCTCGGCAAACCAGAGCTGGGCCAGGATCTCGCCGGTGGTCAGGTTGCGGCTGAAGCCCTGGTGGCCGGTGCTGCAGAAGCGGCAGCCCACCGCACACCCGGCCTGCGACGACACGCACAGCGTGCCGCGGTCGTCCTCGGGGATGAAGACAGTTTCGACCGCATCACCGCCGCCGACATCGAACAGCCACTTGATGGTGCCGTCGGCCGACGCCTGCTCGGTCAGGATCTTCAGGGGCCGCACTTCGGCGGCGGTGGCCAGCTTGTCGCGCAGCGACTTGGCCAGATCGGACATGCGGGCGAAATCGGCTTCGCCCTTCTGGTGCACCCACCGGAACAACTGCACCGCGCGAAAGCGCTTCTCCCCCAGCGTGGCACACCAGGCGGTGAGCGCGTCCAGGTCGAAATCGAGCAGGTTGACCGGTGGGGCCACGGGGTCAGGCAATCAGCGGCTGTAGACGTTCATGCCCGGGAAGAAGAACGCGATCTCGACGGCCGCGGTCTCGGGCGCGTCCGAGCCGTGCACGGCATTGGCGTCGATGCTGTCGGCGAAATCGGCACGGATGGTGCCCTTGTCGGCCTTCTTCGGGTCGGTGGCGCCCATCAGTTCTCGGTTCTTGGCGATGGCGCCCTCGCCTTCCAGCGCCTGGATCATCACCGGGCCCGAGATCATGAAGGTCACCAGGTCGTTGAAGAACGGGCGGGCCTTGTGCACGGCGTAGAAGGCCTCGGCCTCGCCGCGCGACAGGTGCGCCATCTTGGCGGCGACGATCTTCAGGCCGGCGCCTTCAAAGCGGGCGTAGATCTGGCCGATGACGTTCTTGGCGACGGCGTCGGGCTTGATGATCGAGAGGGTGCGTTCGATGGCCATGGAATATTCTCCTGAAATCAAAGACTTAAAGGTCAATCGCGGATTCTAGCGTGGGCGTGTGTCGGTGCGTCAGGGGTCGGTTCAACGGCCGCCGCCACGGCGGCCACCGCCACCACCGCCGCGCTTGCCGCCACCACCGCCACCGCCACCGCCGCCGTTACCCTGGAACTTGCGCACAAAGGCGTCGGCCCCGATGTAGCCCAGCGACGTCTTCATCGGATCGGGCTGGCCACCGCCGCCGCCCCCGCCACCCTTGCGGCCGCCCGCGATGCCGAAGCCCTTGGGCTTCTGCACGAAGCGCTTGTCGTAGGTCTGCTCCAGCGGGTTGGGAATCGGGCCGTCCTCGGAGATCTCACGCCGGGGCGCCCGCGCCTCGCGGATGGCCCGCTTGTCGAAGGTCTGCATCAGCGGGTTGGGGATGGCGGCGAAATTCAGATGCTCGATGTCGTCGCCATCGCGGTCGACCGGCGGACGCTCGGCGCGCTCGCGGCGCTCCTGCGGCGGGCGGTCGGGGCGCGGGCCGCGCTCGGCGCGCTGCTGCGGCGGCCCGTTGCGGCGGTTGTTGTTGTTGGCGTTGACACCGTTGTTCTGGCGCGGGCCCTCGCGTTGACCGTCACGCTGGCCATCCCGCGGGCCGTCCTGCCGCGGCAGCTTCGGGCCGCGGGCCTCGGCCTGCTGCTCGCGCACGTTGCCGGCCAGGCGGCGCACTTCGCGCACGTCGGCCTCGTTCAGGTCGACGAACACGCCGCGCTTCAGGCCGCGCGGCAGCACCACGCAGCCGTAGCGGATGCGGATCAGCCGGCTCACGCCCAGGCCGACCTTGTCGAACAGCTTGCGCACCTCGCGGTTGCGGCCTTCGGTGATGACCACGCGGTACCAGTGGTTCACGCCCTCGCCGCCGCCATCTTCGATGGACTGGAAGCTGGCGCGCTGGCCCTCGATGTCCACGCCTTCGAGCAGGCGCGCCTTCGACTCGGGCGTCAGCGTGCCCAGCACGCGCACCGCGTATTCACGCTCGACGCCGAAGCGCGGGTGCATCAGCTGGTTGGCCAGTTCGCCCGAGTTGGTGAACAGCAGCAGGCCTTCGGTGTTGATGTCGAGCCGGCCGACCGACTGCCACTTGCCGTGCGGCAGCCGCGGCAGGCGGCGGAACACCGTGGGCCGATGCTGCGGGTCATCATGGGTGACGACCTCGCCCACCGGCTTGTGGTAGGCCATGATGCGCGGCGCGGGCGGCGCGATGCGCACCTTGATCTGCCGCCCAGCCACGCTGATGCGGTCGCCGAACGAGATGCGCTGGCCGGTGTGGGCCACCTGGCCGTTGACCTGCACCTGGCCTTCGGCGATCAGCGCCTCCATGTCGCGGCGCGAGCCGATGCCGGCCTGGGCCAGCACCTTGTGCAGCTTGGGTGCATCGGGCTCGGCGGCCAGCACGCGGCGCTCGGGCTCGCCGGTGGGCAGTTCGATCGGCAGCGCGTCGTAATCGCCAGACAGCACCGCGGCGAAGGTCTCGCCCACGTCCTTGGGCAGCGCGGGCGGCTGCTCGGCGGCAACGGCCGGGGTGTCATCGTCGTCTTCGTCGTCATCGCCGGCCGTGGCGGTGATGGTGAGCACCTGCGCATCGTCGGCCGGCGCGCCGTCGTCGCGCGGGCCGCGGTCGGCACCACCGCGGCGGCCGCGGCGGCGGTTGCGGTTGCGCTTGCGCGGGCCGGCGTCAACGTCGGCTGCAACGGGGGCACCGGGGCCAGCGGGCGCAGCGTCCGCCCCGTCAGCGGCGGCGGCCGGGGCGTCGGCACGGGCTGCCGGTGCGGCAACGGTGCTGTCTGCGGCAGGTGCGGCCTGCGGGGCCGTTGGTGCCGGGGCCGCTGGTGCCGGACCCGCTGGTGCCAGCGCGGGTACGGCGGTTGCGGCTGTGTCCATGCCGACCGGCGCGGCGGCGTCGGCCGCTGCCGCCCGCGGGCGACGTGCGCGGGCCGGCTTCACCGGCGCGGCGGCGTCGGCCACGGCCGGGGCATCGGGCACACCCTCGGCAGGGCTGCCGGCGGCGTCTGCGTCCGCCGGCTTGCGGCGGGTACGCTTGGGCCTGGCAGGCGCCTCGCCCTCGGCCACCGGGGCCGGCGCCTCGGCTGCGGCCGGCGCAGCGTCGGCCACCTTGGCCACCCGCTTGCGGCGTGGCTTGGCGCCAGCCTCGGCGTCGGCAGGCGACGCAGCGCCCGGCAGGTCGGACAGGGGCGAATCGGAATCAGGCATGGTCATGCGGGTGCTGCGGGAGGGGAAACATCGGCCTGGGGCACGGTGGCACCAGGGGGAACGCCAGGCATGGCGTCGTGGGCATCTTGGGGCGACAAGGGGGCGGCATCGGCAGCCGGTGCCGCGTCGGCATCCAGCGGCAGGTCTGGCGGCAACTCCAGCGGCAGGGCCGCCTGGGGCGCTCCGTCGTCCAGCAGCGACGGCTGGCCGCTGGCCGAGCCGGGGTCGAACACGGCCGCGGTCGGCGGGCCGTCGAGCACCGGCAGCTGGTCCAGGCTGTGCAGACCCAGGTCGTCGAGGAACTGGCGGGTGGTGGCATACAGCGCCGGGCGGCCGGGTGCCTCGCGGTAGCCGATGGCCTCGATCCAGCCGCGGTCTTCCAGCTGCTTGATGATCTGGCTGCTGACGGTGACACCGCGGATGTCCTCGATGTCGCCGCGGGTGACTGGCTGGCGGTAGGCAATGATCGCCAGCGTCTCCATCGCCGCGCGCGAATAGCGCGGCGGCTTCTCGGGGTGCAGCCGGTCGAGGTAGACGCGCATCTCGGGCCGGCTCTGGAAACGCCAGCCCGAGGCCAGCGCCACCAGTTCGACGCCGCGGCCGTCCCAGTCGCGCACCAGCTCGTCGAGCAGGCTGCGCAGCGTGTCGGGGCCGACCTGGTCGTCGAACAGGCTGCGCATGTCGCGCAGCGGCAAGGGCTGCTGGGCGCAGATCAGCGCGGTCTCGAGGACGCGCTTGGCCTCGTGGGTGTTCATGAACCTCTGTTCATCGCGGGCCGTTGCAGGCAACGGCGGGGAGCATGGTCTGTGGCGTGATCACTCGGGTGGGGCACCGTTCAGGTGCCGGTCAGGCGCTCGGTTGAACGGCTGCACTCGGGGAGACATCGGTTGCCGGGGCGGACCCGGCGCGGGGCTGTTGCACCCTGGGAGCCGGCTGCAGTTTCTGCGCGCCTGGGCTGGTGGGCAGGCCGGGCCGGGTGGCGGCCCCGCCTGCGGGATCGGTGGGGACGCCGGCGCGGTGTGTGACCCTCGTCACCGTGCATCCTCAACTTGAGGACACATTGTAGCCCGCGAATCGGTCAACCCGGGATCACCGTGGCCCAGGCCTGCGCCAGGTCGGCCGGCAAGGGTGCGGCAAACGCCATGGGCCGGCCGTCGGCGGGGTGGGCGAAGGCCAGTTCGGCGGCATGCAGCGCCTGGCGCTGCATGCCCAGCAGCGGCCGCCCGCCATACAGCGCGTCGGCCACCAGCGGGTGCCCGCGTGCGGCCAGGTGCACCCGGATCTGGTGGGTGCGGCCGGTGTGCAGCCGGCAGCGCACGGCCGACGCCCCATGGCGGCCGTCGCCATCGACGCCGCCCCACCAGGCCAGGCGCTCGACATCGGTCTGCGCCGGCTTGCCGGTGGCCACCACCGCCATGCGCAGGCGGGACACCGGGTCGCGGCCGATCGGTGCGTCGATGCGCTCGGCGTCCCAGCGGATGTGGCCGTGGGCCAAAGCCAGGTAGACCCGCTTGACATCACGCGCGGCGATCAACCGCACCAGCGCCGTCATCGCCGGCAGGGTCTTGGCCACCACCATCAGGCCGCTGGTGTCCTTGTCGAGCCGGTGCACGATGCCCGCGCGCGGCAGCGCCGACGCACCCGGGTGGTGGGCCAGCAGGCCGTTGAGCAGCGTGCCCTGCCAGTGGCCAGGCGCCGGGTGCACCACCAGACCGACCGGCTTGTCGACCACCAGCAGGTGGGCGTCCTCATGCACCACGGCCAGCGCCATGGGCTCGGGCCGGAAGGCCAGGCTCTCCGCGGTGGGCACCAGGGCCACCTGCAGCCGCTGGCCGGCGCGCAGCTTGCGCGCCGCGGTGGTCTGCACCTGGCCGTCGACCTGCACATGGCCGCGGTCGATCAGCTGCTGCAGCCAGCTGCGCGAGAACTCGGGCGCCAGCGCCACCAGGGCCTTGTCCAGCCGCAGGCCGTGCTGCGCGGAATGGACCAGTGCCTGGCGCACCTCGGCGTCGGCCGCCGCGTCGTCGCCGGGCAGGTCATCCGCCGCAGCATCGGCCACGGCATCGGCAACGCTGCCTGGCGCGGCCAGGCTGGCGGCGGGCCCGCTGGGGGGCGCCATTAGAATCGAACGCTTTGCATATCTGCCCTGGAAGGACGCCGGCCGCACTGCGGCTGCCGACACCGATGAACGTGTTCAAGGATACGAAGCCGCTGGCCGGCAGGCCCTGGCGGGCAACGGGCGCAGTGGTTGCAGTGCTGGCCTTGTCGGTGCTGGCTGGTTGCAGCAGCACCCCGAAGGACGATGACCGCAGCAGCGTCGAGAAATTGTATGCAGACGCCAAGGACGATCTCGCCTCGGGCAGCTACGACCTCGCCGTCAAGCAGCTGGAACGGGTGGAAGGGCGCGCCGCCGGCACCCTGCTGGCCCAGCAGGCCATGCTGGACCTGGCCTATGCCAAATGGCGCCTGAACGAGCGGGTGGAGGCGATCACCACGCTCGACCGCTTCATCAAGCTGCATCCGTCCAGCCCGGCGCTGGACTATGCGCTGTACCTGAAGGGCGTGGTCAACTTCAACGAGACCATGGGCTTCCTGAGCAACGTCTCGCGGCAGGACCTGTCCGAGCGTGACCAGCAGGCGTCGCGTGATTCCTACCAGGCCTTCGAGCAATTGGTGCAGGCCTTCCCCGAGTCGAAGTACAGCGACGATGCCCGCGCCCGCATGGGCTACATCGTCAATTCGCTGGCCGAATACGAGCTGCACGTGGCGCGCTACTACTTCCGCCGGCAGGCCTTCCTGGCCGCGGCCAACCGCGCCCAGCTGGCCGTGCGCGAATACCCGCAGACACCGGCGGTGGAAGAAGCGCTCTACATCATGGCCGCCAGCTACGACAAGCTGGGCCTGGAGCAGCTGCGCGCCGATGCCGAGCGGGTGCTGATCAAGAACTACCCCAACACGCGCTACATCAAGAACGGCGTGCGCGTGCCCGAGCGCGCCTGGTGGCAGTTCTGGTGATCACGGCGCGGCGTTGACGGCCGCGATCTGATCCAACCAGGCCAAGGCATCGGCCTCGGTGTCCAGCGTGCCCATCGGCGGCAGGGCGGCGCGCAGCTTTCGGCCGTAGGGCATCTGGCGCAGGCGCGGGTCGGTGATGACCAGCAGGCCCAGGTCGGTCTCGCTGCGGATCAGCCGGCCAGCGCCCTGCTTCAGCGCGATGGCGGCTTCGGACAGGTAGTAGTCGTTGAACGGGTCGCGGCCACGTGACTCCAGCTCCTTGCTGCGGGCCTGCACCAGCGGGTCGTGCGGCGGCGGGAACGGCAGCTTGTCGATCACCACGCACTGCAGCGCCGCGCCGGGCACGTCGATGCCTTCCCAGAAGCTGGCCGAGCCGACCAGCACGCTGTGGGGCGTGTCGAGGAAGCGCTGCAGCAGGCTGCGCTTGGGATGCGTGCCCTGCACCAGCACCACCAGCGGCGTGCCGGCGGCGGCGGCAGCCTCGGTCAGCGCCTCGGCGATCACCGGCAGCACCCGCAGCGTGGTGGTCAGCACGAAGGTGCGGCCGCCCAGGCGGCCGGCCAGCCTGGCCGCGAGGGCACCCACCGCCGCCGGGTGGCCGGCCTCGTTGGGCTTGGGAAACCGCGGCGGCACCCAGGTGCGGGCATGGGCCGGGTAGTCGAACGGGCTGCCCACGCGCAGCTTGCGGGCGTCTTCCAGCGCCGCCGATTCGGTGAACCAGCTCAGGTCATCGTCGCTGCCCAGCGTGGCCGACGTGAAGATCCAGGCCCGCGGCGCCAGCGCGCGCTGCTCGGTGAACAGGTCGCGGATGTGCAGCGGGCTGTCGACCAGGCGAGCGTCGCGCGGGCCCAGGTCGATCCAGCGCACCCGGTCGGGCGCCGCAGGCGTGGCAAACGCATGGGCCAGGCGGGCGATGCGTTCGCCGCGCTCGACCAGGCGGGTGAAGTCGGGCGCGGTGGCTTCCACCAGGCGGGCCGCATCGCGGGCCGCATCGGCCGCCACCGCCAGCCCATCCAGGGCGTCACCGAAGGCGGCGTCACGGCTGCGCTCGTCCCAGCGCAGCTTCAGGATGCCCTTGATGTCGCGCAGCGCGCCGGCACAGGCCAGGCGCAGTTCGCGCGCGGCCTTGTCCAGGCCGCCGGCCACCAGCTGCCAGTCGACCTGGC
>JAGOBT010000427.1 GCA_017999135.1 Burkholderiaceae bacterium | reverse complement strand
GGCCGGGCGCTGGCGCCGGTGCTGGCGCGGGGCGCCGCCGCGGCACCGGCGCTGGCGCCGGCAGCGCCATGATCGCGACCATCTGACCGGCAACTGGAAGAAAGTCGCGACTTTATTCCAGTTGCCGCTAAAATGGTCGGGTGAAACGTTACCTCGATGATCTGGTCATCTCTGACCTGCCGCGCAAGCTGGTGTTGCTGACCGGCCCGCGCCAGGTCGGCAAGACCACGCTGGCCCAGCAGCTGATGGCCGACATGCCCCCGGCCGTCTACCTGAATTGGGACGTGCCGGCCGACCGCGCCGTGCTGCAGCGCCAGAGCTGGCCACGCAGCAGCCGGCTGGTGGTGCTGGACGAGATCCACAAGATGCCTGGCTGGAAGGCCTGGCTCAAGGGCGTGGCCGATGCCCGCCCGCCCGGCCAGGGCGTGCTGGTGACTGGCAGCGCGCGCATGGACACCTTCCGCCAGGGTGGTGAATCACTGGCCGGCCGCTACTTCGCGCTGCGCCTGCATCCCATCTCTGTGCGCGAGTGGTGCGCGCAGCGAGGCGGCACGCCCGACGCGGCGCTGGCCCGGCTGCTGGAACGCGGCGGCTTCCCTGAACCTTGTCTGGCGGACGACCCGGTGCAGGCCGATCGCTGGCGCGCCCAGTACCTGACCGACCTGGTGCGCGAGGACGTGCTGGAGTTCTCCCGCGTGCACGAGATCGGCACGATGCGGTTGTTCGTCGACCTGCTGCGCGAACGGGTCGGGTCGCCGCTGTCGCTGGCGTCGATGGCCCGCGACCTGGCGGTGTCGCCCACCACGCTGAAGCGCTACCTCGACATCCTGCAGGCGCTGTTCATCGTCTTCACCGTCACGCCCTGGCACCACAACGTCGCGCGGGCCATCCAGCAGTCGCCCAAGGTCTACTTTTTCGACACCGCCCTGGTGAAGGGCGATGACGGCCTGCGGTTCGAGAACGCGGTGGCGGCCATGCTGCTGAAGCATGTGCAGTTCCTGGCCGATGCCCGGGGCCAGGCCACCGCGTTGCACTACCTGCGCACCAAGGACGGCGCCGAGGTCGACTTCGCCATCGCCCGCGATGGCGCACTGGTGCAGTTGGTCGAGTGCAAGCTGGCCGACGAGCGCCCGCACCGGGCGCTGCGCCGGTTTGCCGAGCAGTTTCCGGCGGCCGAGGCCGTGCAGCTGGTGCTGCATGCGCGGCAGCCACAAGACCTGCCACCGCTGCTGTTGCGGCCGGCGGCAGCCTGGCTGCACGACCTGGCTGCCTGAGCCTCAACAGCCTGCAGCAGGTGACCTGAGATCTTTCTGCGTGGGTCCGATGCTCGGTTGTTGCTCGGAGCGGCCCTTCCCATTCGGTGATGCGCGCGGCGCGGCGGGCGGCAAGCTGCACTGGGGCCGTGGCATCACGGGCATCGGCGACGAAGCCCGCCCGCACCTGCAGCCAGCACAGCGATGCCGGCGGCCAGCAGCACCATGGACGCTGGCTCCGGCACCGGGCTGGCACCGATGAAGGCGCCGCCTTGCGGATCGCTGAACGCGTCCAGATGCAGCGACGCGAAGTGCCCGAGCAGTTCGACCGACCCGTGGTTGCAGGTGGTGTCACCGGCGATCGGACAGAACGTGCGCTCATACACCCGCAGCGTGCCAAGCCCCGGCAAGCTCAGCCCGTTGGCCCGCGCCACCTGCACCTCATCGGCCTGGGCCTCCGGCAGCGGATTGTTGGCGGGGGCGATGCTGCGGATGATCCACTGGCCGCTGAAGGTCTGGTTGTACTCGGCCAGGTCCGAGTGCGTGGTCAGCGTGAAGCCGATGTAGGCGGTCGGATAGAACGACCCGTTGGTGAAGCTCAGCCGGCCCAGCGAGAACGGCTGGCTGGGCGTGCCGCCCGTGACATCGACGTCGGTGCTGCCGCTGAAGCTGAGCGTGTTCACCCCCAGGTTCAGCCACTTGGCCAGGCCGAAACTGACGCTGGGCGCGCCACTGAGGGCGACCGCACCGTTCGGGATGTCGAACTCCATCACGTCGGCGCCGTCGATCTGCAGGCCGTTGAACCGCACGGCCGGGTTCAGGCCCACGGTCTCGATGCGCAGGCTGTTCATCTGCGCGCTGACGGTGACGGGCACTGCCATGGCCACTGGCGCCGCAGCGGCCCATGACACGGCGGCCCACAGCGACAGTCTGGCCAGGCGTGCGCGCTGGATGGGGGTTGTTGTGTGCGCGCCGGGTGTCGCGCGCCAGCAGTTCCACAGGGTTTGCATCACGATCTCCAAGCGGGGGGTGGGGCAGCGATGCCGGCCGCACGGGGCCGGCATTGGATGTCAACCTTACCCCTCAAGGCGTCACGAGACCGTCACGCGGCGGGGGGATCCCCCCCGCACTTGGGGGGGGCGATTCCGGGCAGTTGGATCCGCTGTTCAGCGCCCCAGCGCTGCCTTCTCCGCCGTGCAGTTCAACGGCGACTTCGCGCCCCTGGCGCGCGCGTCGGCCACTTCCTGCCGCGCCAGCGCCACCTGGGCGGTGAAGACCGGGTCGCTCTGCAGCCGCGCCACCGCCGCCGCGCCCATCAGCCGGCCGTTGTCCACATCGCTCTGCCAGTGCACGCCGCAGATCACGCGGCTCTGGCCGAAGGCATGGGCGCGCTGCAGCACCGCATCGGCCTTGTCGGGGGCGATGCCGGCCAGCACCAGGCCCCAGGCCCAGCCCAGCGCGGCATGGCCCGACGGGTAGCTGCCGTCCTTGGCCAGGGCCGCCTCGCTGGCCGGTGCGCAGGTGCTTTCCTTCAGCGCGGCAAACGGGCGCTGGCGCTTGTAGGTGTCCTTCGCCGCATAGGTCGACAGGCCTGAATCCAGCAGCGTGCGGCGCAGCAGCATGTTCAGGTGCGGCGTGGCTTCCTGGCTGATGGGCATGTCCAGCGCACAGCTGAACACCTCGGTCGCCTTCGGGAACTTGAGGTTGTCGTCGGCGTTGGCCAGCGCCCAGCGCGGGGTGTCGCGCAGTGCCCGGGTGGCGCGGTGCACCGCCAGATCGGCCGCAGCTTCGGCCGATCCCTCGGCCGGCGGCTTGGGCAGCAGGGCCAGGCTGTCGGGCAGCTGCTTGCGGTCGAGGTAGCCCTTCAGATAGCCCGATCCGGCGCGGAACTCGCCCACCAGTTCGGGCTGGGTCGGAGGTGCGGGCGGTGCTGTCTGGCAGCCGACCAGGACAGCGAGGACGGTGATCGACCCCGCGGCCCTGATGCTGCGTTGGTTTCGGATGGTGGTGCGCATGCAGTGTCTCCATGTTGTTGTGACACCGATGCTAGCGGCGTATCAACCACGGTTGCCGACTCGGCGCCCCCGTCGCCTGGCCAATGCCGCGGCCAGCGCCGACAGCAGCAGGGCCGCTGTCGGGGGCTCGGGCACCAGCAGCAGGCGGCCGTTGAAGTCGAAGTTGGAGATCGCCGTCGTGGCCGAGGTGAAGCTGCCCAGGCCGGTGAAGCTGGCCTCGCCATCGGCGCCCGCAAAGCGCTGGCTGCCGCCGGTGAAGTCGACCACGCCCAGCAGTTGCAGCACCAGCGGGTCGGCCGTGGGCACCAGTTGCACGGTGAAGCTGCCGAACAGCTCTGAACCGTCGTCGGCCACGAAGCGGTTCTGGCCGGCGCCTTGGCCGGTGGTCAGGTTCACCACATCGGCCGAGAAGTAGCGCAGCGCGCCCAGGCTGCCGAAGCCGCTGGCAGACGTCTCGATCTGAACCACCGGGCCGGTGGGGTCGACCACGACGACGATGTCGGACTGCCCGCTGACCTGGGCGCTGAAGC
>JAGOBT010000027.1 GCA_017999135.1 Burkholderiaceae bacterium | reverse complement strand
CAGCAGCGCCGCCGCATACGACCCCAGGCCGAAGTACGCCGCATGGCCGAAGCTGTGCATGCCCGCCGGGCCCATGATGAAGTGCAGGCTGGCGGCAAACAGCGCGGCCGTCAGCAGGTCGATGGCCAGCACGGTGACATACGGGCTGCCGGCGGTCGCCATGGGCAGCGCCAGCAGGCCGATGGCCAGCGCCGCGGCCGCCATCAGCAGCGGCTTGCCGGCGGCACGCAGCGGCGGCTCCACCGCCGCGGTGTTGCGCGTGGCGGCCTGCGGCTTGCCCATCAACCCCCAGGGGCGCCACACCAGCACCACCGCCATCACCAGGAATTCGGCCACCAGGGTGAGCTTGCTGAAGTTGAAGTCGATGCCGAAGGCGCTGACATTGCCGATGCCCACGCACAGCGCCTTGATCTCGGCAATCAGCAGCGCGGCCACGTAGGCACCGGGGATCGAGCCCATGCCGCCGACCACCACCACCACGAAGGCATCGCCGATGGTCAGCAGATCGAGGTGCAGCGACGCCGGCTCACGCGGTAGCTGCAGCGCGCCACCCAACCCGGCCAGCATGGCGCCCAGCGCAAACACGCTGGTGAACAGCCAGGCCTGGTTGACGCCCAGCGCGCCGACCATCTCGCGGTCTTGCGTGGCGGCGCGCACCAGCGTGCCCCAGCGGGTGCGGGTGAGCAGCAGCCACAAGAGGCCCAGCACCGTCGGCCCCACCACGATCAGGAACAGGTCGTAGGTGGGAAAGCGCCGCCCCAGGATGTCGACCGCGCCCTGCAGGCCCGGCGCGCGCGGGCCCAGCAGGTCTTCGGAGCCCCACAGCCACAGCGCCGCGTCCTTGATCACCAGCACCAGGGCGAAGGTGGCCAGCAGCTGGAAGAGCTCAGGCGCGCGGTAGATGCGCCGCAGCAGCAGCACCTCCACCGCCGCGCCGATGGCGCCCACGGCCAGCGCCGACAGCAGCAGCGCAGGCCAGAAGCCCAGGCCCACGCCGAGCTGTTCCACCAGGGTGTACGCGATGTACACGCCCAGCATGAAGAACGAGCCGTGGGCGAAGTTGACGATGCGGGTGACGCCGAAGATCAGCGACAGCCCCGCGGCGACCAGGAACAGCGACGATGCACCGGCCAGCCCGTTGAGCAGCTGGACGATGAAGGCGGAGAACGTCATCGATCAGTCGGCGGGGCGCAGCTTCTTGACCTCGGCATCCGTCGGCTGGAACTTGGCGCCGTCGAAGTAGACGTAGTCGACCATCGTGCCGCGGCCCTTGTCGTTCTTGGTGCGGCCGACGAAGGCACCCATGGTGCTCTGGTGGTCCTGCGGGCGGTACACCGCCTTGCCGAAGGGCGTCATCAGCTCCAGCCCACGGAAGGCGGTGATCAGCTTTTCCGTCTCGGTGCTCTTGGCCTTGGTGATGCCGGCGGCCAGGCTCTTGATGGCCGAGTAGCCCACCACCGAGCCCAGGCGCGGGTAGTCGTTGAACTTGCGGTGGTAGGCCAGGTAGAAGGCCTTGTGCTCGGGCGTCTGGATGCCGTACCAGGGGTAGCCGGTGACGATCCAGCCGTTGGGCGTCTCGTCCTTCAGCGGATCCAGGTATTCCGGCTCGCCGGTCAGCATGCTGACCACCTCGCGGCCCTGGAACAGGCCACGCGTGTTGCCCTCGCGCACGAACTTGGCCAGGTCGGCGCCGAACAGCACGTTCATGATGGCGTCGGGCTTGGCATCGGCCAGGGCCTGCACCACGCTGCCGGCGTCCAGCTTGCCCAGCGGCGGCGCCTGCTCCGCCACGAATTCCACATCGGGCTGGGCGGCCTTCAGCAACGTCTTGAAAGTGGCCGCCGCGCTCTGGCCGTATTCATAGTTGGGGTAGACGATGGCCCAGCGCTTCTTCTTGAGCTTGGCGGCCTCGGGCACCAGCATGGCACTCTGCATGTAGGTGCTGGGCCGCAGGCGGAAGGTGTAGCGGTTGCCGTTGCTCCAGACGATCTTGTCGGTCAGCGGCTCGCTGGCGAGGTAGAAGAACTTCTTCTGCTTGGCGAAGTCGGTCAGCGCCAGGCCGATGTGGCTGAGGAAGGCGCCGGTCAGCACGTCGACCTTCTCGCGCGAGACCAGCTCTTCGGCGGCGCGCACCGCATCGCCCGGGTTGGCGTTGTCGTCGCGGGTGATCAGTTCCACCTTGCGGCCCAGCAGGCCGCCGGCGGCGTTGATCTCCTCCACCGCCAGCTCCATGCCCTTCTTGTACGGGTCCAGAAAGGCAGGCTGGGCCTTGTAGCTGTTGACCTCGCCGATCTTGATCGGGCCGCTCTGGGCGATGGCGCTGGTGCCGCCCAGCGATGTCAGCGCGGCCAGCGCGGCCAGGAAGTGCTTGCGGTTCATGGTCAGGACCTCGAAGTGGAAAGGATGGAAACGACAACAGCGGGTGGGAGCCTAGCGCAGGCCGTCCACACCCTGGATTTCATGGGCCTGCAGCCCGCCGACGCGGGGCAGCGGCCGGCCGCTGTCAGTGACGGCGACGGCGACGACGATCTCGTTGGCGCGCGGTGCATCGGCCACGCGGGCCTCGATGGCGTCGAAGTGGCTGCGCACGAAGGCGGCGTCCTTGTGGCCCAGCGGCACATCGACCGCCGTGCCCACGCCGCCCTGCTTCTTGGCGCTGGGCACCAGGGCGGCGCCCTTCTCGACGGCCTTGCGCAGCGGGGCGCCCAGCTTGGGGTGCAGGATGGCGGCGGCATGCTCCAGTTCACCGGCCTCGCCGACGATGGCGGCCTTGCCGTAGCTTTGCGCCTGGCCGGGCTGGATGCCCAGCGCCTGCACGCACTTGTCACCCAGCAGCGCGCCCAGTTCCTCGCCGATGGCGATCAGCGCATCGAGGTTCTCTTCATAGCGGCCGGCAAACGGGTTGGTGATCACCGCCATGGCCAGCGCGCGGCGGGTGGGCGGGTTCACATCGCGGCCCATCTCCCGGCGGGTTTCGTCGACCTGGACGATCAGCTTGCGGATGTCTGCGGGCATGTTGTGGCTCCTTGGTGTTGGCGGGTCATCTCTGACCGTCCCACTTGGCGATGGCATCTGCGGCCAGCCCGCCGACACGGGCATGGACCCGCGCGCCGCAGCTCATCGCCAGGATCAAGACCATCTCGTCGGGCTTGGGCGCGCCGGGCACACGGACTTCAAACGCATCGAAATGGCTGCGCACATAGCTGGCGTTGATGTGGGTCAGCGGCACGTCCAGCGTGGTGCCGGGCGCACCCACCTTCTTGGTGCTGGGCACGATGGCCAGGGCGTTGCCGCTCTGGCCACCACTGCTGATGCCCTTGGCATAGGCGGCAGCGTCGCCCTTCCAGCCCAGCAGCTCACGCATGGCATAACCGCCGGGCACATGCCACTGCGCGCCGTGTTCCAGTTCACCGGCCGCGCCGATGATCGCGCCCTTGCCATAGCCCTGGATGGCCTCGGCCGGCACGGCCATCGCAGCCAGCAGGCGGCGCGCCATGTCCAGGCCCACCGGGTTCAGCGCCTCCATCATCGGCAGGATGTCGGGCTCGTAGCGGCCAGCGTAGGGGTTGGTCAGCACCGCGGCGATGGCGCCGCGCCGCAGTGGCTGCGCGGCGCGCGGGCCACCCTCGTGGTGGATGTCTTCCACCTGGGTGAAGACGCGTCGGATGTCGATGAGACTCATGGCTGCAGTTCGTTTAGCAATTACTACACCAACTCTAGCGCGCCGAGCGGCGCCAGCCGAGCGAGAGAACCCTGACACACCAGCAGCGCCGCATGGATGCAGCCCCCGGCCTGCAGGTGTCGGGCCACCTGCAGGCCGGCATCCAGCGCCCGCTGCACCACCGCAGGCGGCAACAGCGGCACCGCCACGGTGACGAGGCGCTCGCCCAGGTCGCTGTCGTCGCGCAGGCTGCTGGCAGGTGCGCGCTGGATGCGGGCGTCGTCGAGATTGACGGCATTGGCCACCACAGTGGCGGCGGCATCAGCGTCGGCCGCGGTGGCGGCCAGCACCGTCACGCTGTCGGCGATGCCCAGTGACTGGCTGCGGCCGCGCCAACCGCTGGTGGCCACGCCCCGCACCGGGCTGGCATGCGCCACGGTGAAGCCCGCATCGGTGCGCAGGTTCCCCGCCACGGTGCGCGCCAGCGCCTCGGCATCGAACCGCGACAGGTCGGCCATCAACCCCACCCGCGCCGACTGGCCAGGCGCCAGATGCAGCGCAATGTCGCCGCCGTTGTTCACCCAGGCGCGGGTGATGCCGGGCCGCTGGTAGGCGGCGATCAGTTCCTGCGCCACGGCACCGGCCACGGCCGCCATCGGCGTGAGAAAACCGCCAGCCGCCGCACGCAGCGGGGCGCAAGCGGCCCACATCCTCCGCGCCACCAGGCCGCGCAGCGGGTTGCCAGCCGCATCGACAGGTTGGCGCAGCCGCGGCAGTTCGGCCACCAGATCACCCAGCAGTGGCTGGAAGCGCACCCAGGCCGCCGCATGGGCGGCCGCCACCGCATCGGCATCCCCCTCGGCGGCGATCACGATGTCGATCGGCCCGTGTTGCAGATGCCAGCGCCCGCCAGGCAGGGGGGCGCGCTGCGCTGCCCACATCGGCATCAACCCAGCAACGGTGGCCGACCCAGCGGCCAGGGATTGCCTGGCGCCGCATCGGCGATGCGCCGCACCGTCGGCGCGCCATCGGCGTGCCAGGCGCCAGTGGCCAGGGCCTGCTCCAAGGTGCGCACATAGGCCATGTGGCCGCCCAGGCGCCGGTAGTCGTCCAGCCGCATGTTGAATTCGATCGGCGCCACGATGGCCGGCGTGGGCACCGTGCCGAAGCTGTGGGCCGGCATGCGCAGCACGTCCACCATCACGGTGATGCCGCCACCCGGCCACACATAGGCTGGCGCACCACCGCAGGTCACGTTGACCAGGCTCTGCTTGATGGCCTGGGTCAGCCGCACCGGGTTGTCGGTCACGCCGGCACGCAGGCTGCCGCCGGCACCGGCCAGGAACAGCACGGTGCACAGCGCCGGCTCGCAGTTCTCGCCGATGCGGTCGACAATGGCCTGCACAGCCGCCGGCATGGCCGCGGGCTGCGGCTGCAGCGCGGCGTCCAGCTCGAACCAGGCGGCATGTTCGCCGGTGGTGCTGACCATCAGCAGGCGCTGGCCGGGCCAGGCGTCGTCAGCGTCCCAGGGCTCCAGGATGGACAGCGGGTCAGCGATGTCGGTGCCGCCCCAGCCGGTGCCGGGGTTGGCCACCTGGAAGTAGCGGCCCGGCGTGCTCTTGCGGCCGCGGATCTTCAGGCCCGAGCGGCGCAGGCCGAGGCAGCGCCCGGCCTGGTGCTCGGTGAGCACGCCGGTGATGTGGTCGTCGACCACCACCACCTCATCGACCAGGCCCACGAACTGCTGCGCAAAGATGCCGATGGTGGCCGAGCCGCAGCCCAGCCGCATGCGCACCTCGGACAAGCCGTTGACGATGGGCGGCCGCCCCGCCTGCACCCGCACCTGCGCGCCGCCATCGATGCTGAGATCCACCGCCTGCTGGTTGCCCAGCGCACACATCATGTCGACGGTGACGCGCCCTTCTTTCTTGCTGCCGCCGGTGATGTGGTGCACGCCGCCAAGGCTCAACATCTGGCTGCCGTATTCGGCGGTGGTGACATGGCCCACCACCTCGCCGTTGCAGCGCACATTGGCCTGCTCGGGGCCCAGCCAGCGGTCGGTGTCGATCTTGAGCTTGAGGCTGCAGTAGCTGAAGATGCCCTCGGTGACCACCGTCACCATGTCCACGCCCTGCGCCTGGCTGGACACGATGAACGGCGCGGGCTTGTAGTCGGGGTAGGTGGTGCTGGCGCCCACCGCCGTGACAAACAGCGCCGGCGCGCCGGCATCCTGTGCCAGCGGCGCTGCGCCCTGCGGCAGAAACGGCACCAGCTCGGCCGCTGCGCCATCACCCGCCGCGGCATCCACCCGCTGGCGCACCAGCAGCACCGGATCCACCCGCACCAGGGTGCCAGCGCGGTTGGCGTAACGGTCGCAGGCGCCCACCTTGCCGTCGCTGATCTGGCACAACACCGGGCAGGCGTTGCATTCGATCTTGTGCGCGGCCATGCGCTCATTGCGCGGCGCGTTGCGCCAGTCAGCCAGCGGCGCAGCGGCGGCCGCCGCCCCTTCACCCAGACCATCGGTCTTGGTGTGTTCATGCTCCGACATGCACGCCCTCCGGCTTGATCCAGAACAAGCCCCGATCACCCACCACACCAGGGACAACCCTGTGCCTGAGGCACAATGCGGGCCAGCTCGGCAGACCGCTGTTTCATGTAGTGGCTGCTAAACCAACATGTAGCCGATGCTACATTCAGGGCGCAGGCCATGCAAGTGCGGCCGGGTGTGGATGCCCGCTGCGCCGGCCTGGTGCCCCGCCCGCACCGATCCAGAACCCAGCCGCACCACCATGAGCGCCTTCAACGAAGAAACCGTCCTCACCGTCCACCACTGGACCGACCGGTTGTTCAGCTTCACCACCACCCGTGGCACCACGCTGCGCTTCAAGAACGGCCACTTCACGATGATCGGCCTGCGGGTGGACGGCAAGCCGCTGCTGCGGGCCTACAGCGTGGTCAGCGCCAACTATGAAGAGACGCTCGAGTTCCTCAGCATCAAGGTGCAGGACGGCCCGCTGACCAGCCGGCTGCAGCACATCCAGCCGGGCGACAAGGTCATCGTCGGCAACAAGCCCACCGGCACGCTGCTGATCGACTACCTGCTGCCGGCCAGGCGCTTGTACCTGATGGGCAGCGGCACCGGCCTGGCGCCGTTCATGAGCATCATCCGCGACCCCGACACCTACGAGAAGTTTCAGCAGGTGGTGCTGGTGCACGGCGTGCGCGAGGTGGCCGAGCTGGCCTACCACGACTACATCACGCAGGAACTGCCCAAGCACGAGTTCCTGGGCGAGATGATCAGCCAGCAGCTCAAGTACTACCCCACGGTCACCCGCGAGGCCTACCGCAACACCGGCCGCATCACCGATCTGCTGGATTCCGGCAAGATGTTCAGCGACCTGGGCCTGCCCCAAATCAACCCGGCCGAAGACCGGGTGATGATCTGCGGCAGCCCGGCCCTGCTGAAAGACCTGAAGGCGCTGCTGGAAGCGCGCCACTTCAAGGAAGGCAACACCACCACGCCCGGTGAGTACGTGATCGAGCGCGCCTTCGTCGAGCAGTGACCGCCCCTGGGCTGCCCTGAGCCACACGCCCCTGCATGGCCACCGCAGCCCGCAAGACCTCGAAGGCGGCCGCCAAGCGCGGCGGTGGCACGGGAGGCACGCGCGCCCCCGGCGTGCGCGCGCTGGCAGCGCAGGCCACGCGTGAGGCCATCCTGCGCGCCGCCACCAAGGTCTTCGCCCGCCACGGCTTTGCCGGCGGCCGGGTCGAGCAGATCAGCAAGGCGGCCAAGTCCTATGACCGGATGATCTACTACTACTTCGGTAGCAAGGAGGGGTTGTTCATCGCGGTGATCGAGGACACCTACCGCCGCTTCAACGAGGCTGAGCAGGGCCTGGCGCTCGACACCACGCAGCCGCTGGCCGCACTCGACGCGATGATCCGCTTCGTCTGGACCTACTACCAGAAGAACCCCGAGTTCATCACCCTGCTCAACAGCGAGAACCTGCTGCGCGGCAAGCACATCGCGAAGAGCGTGCGGGCCAAGGACTATTCGTCGCCGGCGCTCGCCATCACCGACAGCGTGCTGCAGGCCGGCATCGCCCAGGGCCTGTTCCGCCCCACGCTGAACGCCCGCGACCTGTACCTGATGATCGCGTCGATGGCCTACTTCTACCTCAGCAACCGCTTCACGCTGTCGTCGTTCCTGGGCGAGAACCTGGAGGCGCCCAACGCGCTGGCGCATTGGGAGGCCTTCGTCATCGACGCGGTGCGCCGCGCCGTCTGCGTGGCGCCATCTGCTTCCTGAGTGCTTGAGCCGCCTTCGCGCTTCATGTAGCCTTTGCTACATCAATCAACGGAGCGAATGACATGGCAGATGTGGCAGCAGGTGGCAAGTCGGGCAAGGTGGTGATCCGCAACATCGGGCTGCTGCTGTCAGGTGACCTGGAGCGGCCGATCCTGGAGGCCGACACCATCATCGTGGTCGACGGCATCATCACCCAGGTGGGCCGCGAGAAGGACTGCGACACCGCCCAGCCCGACACCCTGATCGACGCCCGCGGCACCTGCGTGGCGCCTGGGCTCATCGACAGCCATGTGCACCCTGTCTTCGGCGACTGGACCCCGCGCCAGAACCAGATCGGCTGGATCGACAGCACCATGAACGGCGGCGTCACCACCATGATCAGCGCCGGCGAGGTGCACCTGCCCGGCCGGCCCAAGGACATCGTCGGCCTGAAGGCGCTGGCCATCACCGCGCAGCGCGCCTTCGACAACTTCCGCCCCGGCGGCGTCAAGGTGCTGGCCGGCGCACCGGTGATCGAGAAAGGCATGGTCGAGAGCGACTTTGCCGAGCTGGCCGCGGCCGGCGTCAAGCTGCTGGGCGAGGTGGGCCTGGGCTCGGTGAAGGCCGGGTACGAAGCGAAGCAGATGGTGGCCTGGGCCCGCCAGCACGGCATCCAGAGCACCATCCACACCGGTGGGCCCAGCATCCCCGGGTCGGGCCTGATCGACAAGGACGTGGTGCTGGAGGCCGATGCCGACGTCATCGGCCACATCAACGGCGGCCACACCAGCCTGCCTGAGCGGGATGTGTGCGACCTGTGCGAGAAGAGCCCGCGCGCCATCGAGATCGTGCACAACGGCAACGAGCGCGTGGCCATCGCCGCCGCCCAGGCCGCCATGCAGCTGAAGTGCCCGCACCGGGTGATCCTGGGCACCGACGGGCCGGCCGGCTCGGGCGTGCAGCCGCTGGGCATGCTGCGCATGATTGCCCTGCTCTCGTCGCTGGGCAACATCCCGGCCGAGCTGGTGTTCTGCTTTGCCACCGGCAACACCGCGCGCCTGCGCAGCCTGAACTGCGGCCTGATCGAGCCAGGCCGCGATGCCGATTTCGTCTTCATGGACCGCGCCCAGCACACCGCCGGCCGCACCCTGCTGGAGAGCGTGCAACTCGGCGACATCCCCGGCGTGGGCATGGTGATGATCGACGGCATCGTGCGCTGCGGCCGCAGCCGCAACACCCCGCCGGCGATGGAGGTGCCGGTGGTCACCGGCCACTGACGGCGCACAGGGCGCGTCAGTCCGCGCTGAACGCCAGCCAGCCGGCCCGCAGCCGGGCCAGCACGGTCAGCGCGCACAGCGCGGCAAAACCCAGGGCCAGCGGTGCAAACGCCGCCGGCCACAGGCACATGGCCACGAAGCAGGCCAACGTCTCGGTCGCCTCAGTGAGCCCGCCCAGGTAGAACAGCCCCTTGCTCGGGTAAGCCAGGCTCTTCAGCCCGCGGCGCTCGGCCAGCACCGCAAACGCCAGAAAGCTGCTGCCGGTGCCGATGAAGGCCGCCAGCAGCACCGCGGCCGCCAGCGCATTGGCCGCTGGATCAGCCAGCGCAAACGCCAGCGGGATGCTGGCGTAGAACAGGAAGTCGAGCGTGATGTCGAGGAAGGCGCCGCGGTCGGTGGGCGCGGTCAGGCGCGCCACCGTGCCGTCCAGTCCATCCATCAGCCGGCTGACCAGGATCAGCGCCAGCCCGGCCAGTGGCTGCTGCAGTGCGATGCAGGCCGCCGCAGCCAGGCCCAGGGCGAAGCCAGCCCAGGTGATGGCATCGGCCGTGCCGCCGTGGCGCACCAGCCAGCGGCCGGCCGCCTGCAGCGCCGGAGCGATCAGCGCCTGCGCAGGGCGGTCCAGCATGTGGGGTGGCGGTCGTTACCGGGGCGCCATGCGGATGGCGCCGTCGATGCGCACGCTCTCTGCGTTCATGTAGCCGTTGCTGATCATGAACTCTGCCAGCGCGGCGTACTCGGCCGGGTCGCCCAGGCGCTTGGGGAAGGGCACCGATGCAGCCAGCGCTTCCTTCACCTTCTCGGGCGCGCCCTGCAGCAGCGGGGTGTTGAACAAGCCCGGCAGGATGGTGTTGACGCGGATGTTCTCGCCCATCAGGTCGCGGGCGATCGGCAGGGTCATGCCCACCACGCCGGCCTTGCTGGCCGAATAGCTGGCCTGGCCCATCTGGCCATCCTGCGCAGCCACGCTGGCGGTGTTGATGATGGCGCCACGGTCACCGTCGGGCAGCACCGGCAGCGTCAGCATGCCAGCGGCGCTCTTGGCGATGCAGCGAAACGTGCCGATCAGGTTGATCTGGATGATGCGCTCGAAGTTGGCGGTGGGAAACGCCTTGATCTCGCCCGTGGTCCTGTCGCGGCTGGCGGTCTTGATGGCATTGCCGGTGCCGGCGCAGTTGACCAGGATGCGCTCTTGTCCGATGGCCGCGCGGCTCTTGGCGAAGCCGGCATCGACCGAGTCTTCCTTGGTCACATCGACCAGGCAGAACACGCCGCCCAGTTCCTTGGCCAGGGCTTCGCCGGCGGCCTCGTTCAAATCAAACAGGGCCACCTTCACGCCGTGGGCGGCCAGGCGGCGTGCCGTCGCCGCACCCAGGCCTGAAGCGCCTCCGGTGATGACGGCGGAGATGGTGGAATCAAGTTGCATGGCAGTGCCTTGTCGGTGGTTGGGACAGCCCCGCACACTATCCAGCCGTGCGCCGGCCAGCCATCGTCCGAATCGACGAAGTTGCCGGCTGACCGCGGCAGCTCAGTCCGCGGGCCGGCGGATGCGGATCAGCCCCTCCTGCGCCACGCTG
The DNA here is from genome assembly GCA_017999135.1 of Burkholderiaceae bacterium. GTDB lineage: Bacteria > Pseudomonadota > Gammaproteobacteria > Burkholderiales > Burkholderiaceae_C > Pseudaquabacterium. Next base: position 3,428 of record JAGOBT010000027.1, on the reverse strand, counting down.
GCCACCAGCGTGCCATCGCGCCGCCACAGGCTGCCGCGGCAGAAGCCGCGGGCGCCACTCAGGCTGGGTGAATCGCTCTGGTACAGCAGCCAGTCGTCGAAGCGGACATCCCGGTGGAACCACATCGCGTGGGCCAGGCTCACGCCCTGCACATTGCCTTGCTGCCAGCTCAGCGCATGCGGGCGCATGGCCACGCTCATCAGGCTCCAGTCGCTGGCAAAGGCCAGCAGGGCCTGGTGGATCAGCGGGTCGTCGGGCAGCGGGTGGGCGGCGCGCATCCAGTGCAGGGCCTGGGCCGGCAGCGGCTGCGGCGCGAAGGCATTGATCGGGTTCACCGCGCGCATGTGCACCGGCTGGGCCTGGCGCAGGTACTGCTGGCGCCAGGCCGGCATGCGGTCGATCAGGCGGCGGTCGCGCAGGTGGTCGTCCTCGAAGCCCTCGGGCGGCGGCGCGGCCGGCATGGTGTCCTGGTGGGTCGGGCCATCTTCCCGCTTCTGGAACGAGGCGGACATGTGGAAGATCGCCTGGCCGTGCTGGATGGCCACCACCCGCCGGGTGGTGAAGCTGGCGCCATCGCGGATGCGGTCCACGTCGTAGACGATGGGTTGGGTCTTGTCGCCTGCACGCAGGAAGTAGCCGTGCAGCGAATGCACCTGGTGGGCCGGGTCCACCGTGCGGCCGGCAGCCATCAGCGCCTGACCCAGCACCTGGCCGCCGAACACGGCCTGGCCGCCGTTGTCGCGGCTCTGGCCGCGGAACAGGTTGTGCTCCAGCGGCTCCAGGCGCAGCAGATCGACCAGGTCGTGCAGCGCTTGCTGGGTGTCGTTGTCGAAGTCGCCAGGGGTGACCGGTGGGGAAGCGGGTGTCGGATCGTCGGACATGGTGTCCCGATTGTGCCGGCCGCACGCCGGGGCCCTGGGCCAGAATCCCGGGCGATGCCCGCCCTGCCTGCGCCCGCGCCACTGTCCATGCCCGCCGGCGGCCTGGCGGCCGGGCCGCTGTCGTCCAAGCTGAGCCCGCCGCTGTCGCAGGCGCGGCAGGTGCTGCGCCAGGCGGTGGTGCGCCGCATGGCCGAGGCCGGCGGCGTCAAGCTGGTGCTGGTGCGGGCGCCGGCCGGCTTCGGCAAGACCACCGCCATGGTGCAGGCCCGCGAGCAGCTGGCCGCCAGCGGCGTGGCCACTGCCTGGCTGACGCTGGAGCGCACCGACAACGACGTGCCGCGCTTCCTGGCCTGCCTGCAGCAGGCGGTGGCGCAGATCGTCGGCCGCCCCGGCCTGCCGGGCACCCAGCCTGGCGCCGGCCTGGGCGGGCCGGCCACACCGCTGGTCGATGCGCTGGCCCGGCACGGCGCGCCGTTTGCGCTGTTTCTCGACGACTTCGAGCTGATCACCGAGCCGGCGGTGCTGGGCCTGGTGCGCGAGATCATCGACCACCTGCCCCGCCGCGGCCAGCTGGTGCTGGGCAGCCGCAGCCTGCCCGAGCTGGGCCTGGGCCGGCTGCGCATGGCCGGCCAGCTGCTGGAGATCGACACCGAGTTGCTGCGCTTCTCGCGCGACGAGACCCGCCAGTTCCTGGCCCTGCGCTGGCCGGGTGATGGCAGCGGCACGCCCGGCGACCTGGCCGCCCAGGTCGACCCGCTGCATGCCAAGACCGAAGGCTGGGTGGCCGCGCTGTGGCTGGCGTCGATGGCGCTGGATTCGGTGATGGCGCGGCAGGGCAGCGTGGCCGATTTCATCGCCCAGTTCTCGGGCAGCAACCGGGCGGTGGCCGATTTCCTGGCCGAAGACGTGCTGGCCCGCCAGACGCCCGAGGTGCGCAACTTCCTGCTGCGCACCAGCATCCTGCGGCAGTTCAACGCGCCGCTGTGCCAGGCGCTGACGCCGCGCAGCGATGCCGCCCGCATCCTGGCCCAGCTGGATGCCGCCAACCTGTTCATCACCCCCATCAGCCAGGCCACCGGTGCCGCTGGCACCGCGCCAGCCGAACGAGAATGGCGCTACCACAGCCTGTTTGCCGACTTCCTGCGCGCCCAGCTGGTGCGCGAGCAGCCCGACGCGCTGGTCCGTCTGCACCTGGCCGCCTCGGGTTGGTACGAAGGCCAGGGCCGGCCGGTGCCGGCGATCGACCACGCCATCGAAGGCGGCGACGCGCCGCATGCCATCCACCTGCTGTCCGGGCATGCGATGGCCTTTCTGGAACAGGGCCGCATGCGCCTGCTGGCGCGCTGGTTCGCCGCGCTGCAGAACGTGGAAGGCGACGCCGCGCTGGCCGAGCACCCGATGCTGCAGGTGGTGTCGCTGTGGGCCAGCAACCTCACCCGCGGGCCCTGGGCGGCGATGGACCAGCTGCAGCAATCGGGCTGCGCCACCAGCGCCGATGCGGCGGTGCGCGCGCATGTCAACGCCCTGCAGCCGATGCTGCTGGCCATGATGGACCGGGTGGAAGACGCCGCCGACCTGGGCCGCGAGGCCCTGGCCCGGGTGCCCACCGGCCAGCCCTTTGCCGACAGCGTGCTGTGCAACGCCATGGCCCATGTGATGGGCGTGCTGGGCGAGCGCGAGCAGGCCCAGCGCCTGCTGGACGCCGCCCGCCGCGGCCAGCAGGGCGACGGTTTCAACCGCATGTACACCGAATCGGTGGAAGGCCTGCTCGACCTGCAGCAGGGCCGGCTGCGCCAGGCCACGGCGCGCTTCCGGCTGGCGCTGGGCATGGCCGCCGCGCCCGCCGGCGCGCCCGGCGCCGGCGCCTGGCAGCCCACCCACGGCAACGCCTGGGCCGGCGTGCTGTACGCCGGCGTGGTGTACGAGGCGCACCATCTGGCCCCCGCCGAGCACCTGCTCAACGTCTACCTGCCCCTGGCGCGTGATGTCGGCCTGCCCGACCACATGATCCTGAGCCATGTGATGTGCGCCCGCATCGCCTTCGGCCGCGGCGACATCGACGCCGCCCTGCAGTTCATCACCGAGCTGGAGCACCTGGGCCACCACCGCCAGCTGCCCCGGGTGGTGGCCAGCGCCCGGCTGGAGCGCGCCCGTGTGCTGATGCTGCAGGGCCAGGCCGAGGCCGCCGCCCAGGCGCTGGACCGCGCCGACGACACCGCCGTGTGGCAGCGCGTGGCGCGCCACCAGTTCAGCGCCCATGACGTGGAAGACATGCCGATCGGCCGGCTGCGCTGGCAGGTGCTGTTCGGCGACCCGGCCGCCGCCGCCCGCGCCGCCGCAGCGGCCGCTGCACAGGCCCAGGCAGCCCAGCGCCAGCGCCGCGCGCTGAAACTGCAGGTGCTGCAGGCCCTGGCCCTGCAGCGTGCCGGCAGCCCGGCCGACCTGGACGCCGCAGTGGCGCTGACTGGCCGCCTGCTGCAGGTGGCCCAGGCCGAAGGCTATGTGCGCCTGCTGCTTGACGAAGGCCCGGCGGTGGGCACGCTGCTG
>JAGOBT010000426.1 GCA_017999135.1 Burkholderiaceae bacterium | reverse complement strand
GCTTGGGCCAGTCGGCACTGGGCCGGTAGCTGCTGCGGTAGATGTCCAGTGCCTGCATCAGGTAGTCGGGCGCAAAGTGCGAGGCAAAGGCGAAGGGCAGGCCCAGGTAGGCCGCCAGCTGCGCGCTGTACAGGCTGCTGCCCAGCAGCCAGATCGGCACCTTGGTGCCCATGCCGGGGATGGCGCGCACCGCCTGGCCAGGCTGGGCATCGGCCAGGTAGGCCTGCAGCTCCACCACATCCTGCGGGAACGCGTCTTCGTCGCGGTGCAGGTTCTGGCGCAGGGCGCGGGCGGTCATCTGGTCGGTGCCGGGCGCGCGGCCCAGGCCCAGGTCGATGCGGCCCGGGTACAGCGTGGCCAGGGTGCCGAACTGCTCGGCGATGACCAGCGGCGCATGGTTGGGCAGCATCACCCCGCCCGACCCGACGCGGATGGTCTTGGTGCCGCCGGCCACATGGCCCACCAGCACCGCGGTGGCGCTGCAGGCCACGCCGTCCATGTTGTGGTGTTCGGCCAGCCAGTAGCGCTTGAAGCCCCAGCCCTCGGCGTGGCGGGCCAGATCCAGCGCACGGTGCAGGCTCTCGGCAGCGTTGCTGCCTTCAACGATGGGGGCGAGGTCGAGGACGGAAAGGGCGGTCATGCGCAGATCATGCCTGCTGTCGGCCGGCACGGCTGCCTGCGGGGCTTGCGGTGCAGCAACACGCCAGCCGCCTGGGTGCGGCAAGATCACCGGATGCCCATCTTTTGCCGCACGTCGTTCCGCCGGCCCCGCCACCTGGGCGCCGCCTTGCTGGGCGCCTGGCTGGTGTCGGCCTGCCAGGCCCAGCCCGTGCAGCACCCCGGCCCCGCCGCCGAAGCCGCCCTGGCGCAGCGCATCAGTGCCGAGATCGGTGCCGCCGCCTGCACCCGCGATGCCGATTGCCGCACGCTGCCGATGGGCAGCAAGCCTTGCGGCGGGCCAGCGCGCTGGGTGGCCTGGTCAACCACGGTCAGCCGGGGTGAGCCATTGCAGGCCATGGCGACAGAGTTGGCAGCGCTGCAGCAGCAGCGCCAGGCGACCGAAGGCATGATGTCGACCTGCAGCGTGGTGCCCGACCCGGGCGCCCGCTGCGACGCCGGGCGCTGCGTGCTGAACCGCCCCGCCGCCCAGCGCTGACCCCACTGCCATCCCATGACCGACCTTGCCCTGCCGCCCGACCCGGCCAGCCCGCCCCTGGTGGTGCGCCGCCTGCTGGTGGACCTGAGCACGCCGCTGCCGCGCCACTGGAACGGCGGCGACGCGTTCCGCACTGCGTTCTTCAATGCGCTGTCGATGAGCTTTCCGATGGGTGAGCAGTTCTTCATCGATTCGGTGCGCACCGGCATGGCCGCGCTGCCGGCCGAGCAGCAGGCCCGCTTCCAGGACGAGGTGCGCGGTTTCATCGGCCAGGAGGCCACCCACCGGCATGTGCATGCGCGCTTCAACGGGCATCTGCAGCAGCAGGGCCTGGTCAACCACTGGGCGCCGCGCATCGACCGCCGGCTGACGCGGTTGAAGACCTTCGACGTGCGCGCCTGGTTGGGCGTGACCGCCGCCACCGAGCACTTCACCGCCATCATGGCCGAGCACCTGCTGCGCCACCCCGCGCAACTGGACGGTGCCGAGCCACGCCTGCAAGCCATGTGGCTCTGGCATGCCAGCGAAGAGGCCGAGCACCGCAGCACGGCCTTTGATCTGTACCGCGCACTGGGCGGCAACGATCGCTGGCGCATGCGGCTGTTCTATGTCGTCACCTTCCACTTCTGCACCGACCTGCTGCGCCAGACGGTGCACAACCTGTGGCGTGACGGCAGCTGGCGGCGCACCCGCACCTGGGCACAGGGCTGGCGCTTCCTGTTCGGCCGGCAGGGGCTGGTGCCGGCGCTGTGGGCGCCCTGGCATGACTACCGGCGCGCCGATTTCCACCCGGCCCAGCGCGCCAACCCCGAGGCGCTGCAGTGGCTGGCGCAGCACGCCGATACCTACGTGCCGGTACAGCAGCCGGCAGGCTGACCAGCATCACCGCCCACTCGGGCGGCGGGTTCAGGCCGTCTTGGCCGGCCGGCTGCGGTAGAACGTGACCGGCTCGGCCGCCAGTTGCTTCAGCACGTTCTTGCGCATGCTGCCCACCACGTGCATTTCGCAGGGCTTGCAGTCGAAGCGCAGGGTCAGCGTGTCGTTGCCGTGCTTCAGCACCAGCGGCTCGGCGCGGATGGTGCCCTGCACGCCGGTCACGCCCTTGGCCTGCTTGGGGCACAGGCTCAGGGAGTAGCGCACGCAGTGCTTGGTGATCATCAGGCTGGCTTCGCCCAGCTCCTCGTGGCTTTCGTAGGCGGCGCCGATCACCTGCACGCCATGGCGGGCATAGAAGTCCCGCGCGGCATGGTTGTACACGTTGGCCAGGTAGCTGAGCGCGTCGTCGGGGTAGGGCACCGGTGGCTCCACCGGCGTGGCTCGGACCAGGCGCTCGCGCCGTGCGGCGCGCTCGGCCACCAGGGCGGCCACCGAGTCACGGCGCAGCTGGTTCAGCGCCGAGACGGGTACGAACCAGGGCTGTCTCAACGCCAGCTCGACCTCGGTGGCGCGGAAGTCGGTGCCGCCCAGCTTGGCCAGTCCGTCACGCAGGGCCTGCTCGGCGCGGGCGGCATCACGGGCCGGCTGCAGCGCCAGGGCCTGCTCCACCTGCACGGTGTGGCCGTCTTCGTCGGTGATGGTCAGCAGCAGGCCGCTGTCGGTCTCGTCCAGCCGCAGCTGCACGCCGATGTGGCGCTCGGCCGATGGGCGGTCGAGCTGGCGGTCCCAGGCCATGTCGCGGTTGCGGAACAGCGCGGTGTGCCTGCGCAGGTCCTTCAGGCCGGCCATGGGCTCGTTGGGCCACAGGCGCCAGCGCAGCGGGTCGGCGGCGTCCAGCTGCTTCGCCACGTTGATCGGCACGCCGTTCAGTTCACCCTGCAGGTCCCACCAGGTCAGGCCGTCGCCGTTGTGCAGGGCGCCGGCCTCGGGCGTGATCTGCACGTCAAAGTGGTCCGGGCCCACGCGCAGCACCTCGCCCAGCGGGATGCCGGCATGCTTGGGGCTGTCGAAGGCACCGATGTCGTCTTTCCGGCCGTTGACGAAATAGTCGGTGGCGCTGCGGTTGAAGTTCTGCGCCGGGTCAGGCTGGAAGAAGTGCACGCTGCGCCCGGATGAACTGCGCTGGAGGCCGCGGTCGCCGTCCAGGATGGCGTCCAGCAGCTGGCGGTAGTGGGCCGTCACGTTCTTCACGTAGCCCATGTCCTTGTAGCGGCCCTCGATCTTGAAGCTGCTGATGCCGGCGTCGATCAGCGCGCGCAGGTTGGCGCTCTGGTCGTTGTCCTTCAGGCTCAGCACATGCTTGTCGTGGGCGATGATGTGGCCGGCCGCGTCGGTCATGGTGTAGGGAAGGCGGCATTCCTGGCTGCAGTTGCCGCGGTTGGCGCTGCGCCCGGTGTGGGCATGGCTGATGAAGCACTGGCCGCTGTAGGCCACGCACAGCGCACCGTGGATGAAGAACTCCAGCGTGGCGTGCTGCACTTCAGCGCGGATGGCGCGGATCTGCTTCAGGTCCAGCTCGCGCGCCAGCACCATCTGGCTGAAGCCCGCGTCCTGCAGGAAGCGCGCCTTCTCGGGCGTGCGGATGTCGGTCTGGGTGCTGGCATGCAGCTGGATGGACGGCAGGTCCTGCAGCAGCAGGCCCATGTCCTGCACGATCAGCGCATCGGCGCCGGCCTCATGCAGCTGCCACACCAGGCGGCGGGCGGGCTCCAGCTCGTCAT
>JAGOBT010000425.1 GCA_017999135.1 Burkholderiaceae bacterium | reverse complement strand
CAGCCGCACCAGTTCACCGGCCAGCGCATGGGCGACCAGCGTCAGCGCGGCCAGCGCACCGGAGAAGGCCCACAGCAGCAGGCGGCCGTTGCCGGGCTGCAGTTGATCGAGCTGGGCGAACGGCCCCTGCCCGGCCGCGGTGAAGGCCACCATCGCCAGCGACCCGGCCAGCACCGCGGCCGACGCCGTGGCCAGCCCGGCGCGCATGGCCAGGCCGCACAGCAGCACCGGCGGGGCCAGCAGCAGCGCCAGCCCGCCCAGGCCCAGCCAGGGCGTGGTGATGACGCTGGCCGCCAGCAGCACGCCGGCGCCCGCCAGCAGCGCCAGGCTGAGATGGCGGCGCTGCGGGGCGAAGGCAGTGTCCAGGCTGCGGCGGCTGAGGGTGAGCAGCGGCACACCCGCCACCAGCAGGCCCAGCGTGTCGCCGGCCCACCACTGCAGCACGGCCTCGGGCCAATCGTGCGGCAGGATGCGCCCGGTGGCTGCCAGCCAGCTGGCGCCATTCAGCGCGGTGCAGGCGGTGGCGCCCAGGCCGCCGGCGCCCAGCAGCAGCCACAGGTCGCGCCGCTGGGTCAGTTGCGGGTTGAAGCCGGTGCGCAGCAGCCAGCGCGACGCCGCCCAGGGCGCACCCACATTGCCCAGCGCAATGCCCACTGCCAGGGTGATGGGCGCGCCCACGGACAATTGCAGGCCCACCGCGCCGACCAGCAACGCCGGCACCATGCCCGGGCCCCAACGCACCAGCACTGCCAGCGCGCCGCCCAGGGCCGGCCAGAACACACTGATGAAGGGCGACGGGCTGTCCAGCACCAGGCCGAGCCGGCCGGCCGCCACATAGGCCACCGCCACCAGCAGCGACCGCCACCACCAGCGGGTCATGCGCAGCAGCCTGCGGTGCAGGCGGTGGGCCGTGTGGCGGGGCGACGGGGCATGTTGGGCGGGTCGGGGTGGTGGTGCCCGATCAGGGGCCGGTGGCCGATGCTAGCGGTTGAAGCACCGCCGAGGCGGACGGTGGGCCGCCATGCCGTGCGGCCCGGCAATGCAAAAGCCCGGCCGGGCCGGGCTTTTGCGGGAACCTGGGCGCCTGAACGTTTGCAGGCGCCCGGCCTGAGCCCGGCAATCAGACGGCGAAATCTTCGAGCTTGGCGCCGGCGGCCAGAGCCGCCTTGAGCCACTTGGGCTGCAGGCCGCGGCCGGTCCAGGCGTCGCCCGTGGCGGCGTTGCGGTATTTCGCGGCCACCTTGCTGGCGGGTTTGGCCGTGCCGGGGGCCTTGGGTGCCGATGCCTTGCCGGCAATATCTGCCGCCGTGAGGCCGAACTCGGCCATCATGGCCCGCACCTTGTTGATGGCCGTGGCACGCTCTTCACGCTGCACGTCGGCAATCTTCTTTTCGATTTCAGCGCGCTGCGCCAGCAGGTCTTGCAGTGAGGACATATTCAGCTCCGGTGGAATGGACAACGGCGCGAGTATATCCAGAATATTCACTGCATGGGCCCGTTGCGTTTGCCGGGGCCTCAGGCTGCAGGGGGCACATACCCTGTGGGCTGGTCGGCACCTTCGCCGAAGAAGAACCTTTCCATCTGCCTCGCCAAGTATTGGCGCGCACGCTGGTCGGCCAGATTGAGGCGATTCTCGTTGACGAGCATGGTCTGGTGCTTGAGCCACAGGCCCCAGGCTTCCTTGCTGACGTTGCCGTAAATGCGCTTGCCCAGTTCGCCGGGATACGGGGCGAAGTCGAGGCCGTCGGCTTCCTTCTTCAGATGGACACATTGGACGGTGCGGGCCATGGGGCTCTCCTGTGGCGGGGTGGGGTCGGGTTCAGAGTTTCTTGACCAGGACCTGCGAGCGCCGGTCCCAGTTGTATTTGCGCTTGCGCGCTTCGGGCAGCCAGTCGGGGTCGACCTGCACGAAACCGCGCTTGATGAACCAGTGCATGGTGCGGGTGGTCAGCACGAAGATGCTGTCGAGCCCGGCCGCCTTGGCGCGCTGCTCGATGCGCTTGAGGATGCGCTCGCCATCGCCTTGCCCCTGCACCTGCGGCGAGATCGTCAGCGCCGCCATTTCACCGGTGCGTGCCTCGGGGTAGGGGTACAGCGCAGCGCAGCCGAAGATGACGCCGTCGTGCTCGATGATGGTGTAGTTGGCGACGTCGCGTTCAATCTCGGTGCGCTCGCGGCGCACCAGCGTGCCATCACGCTCGAAGGGTTCGATCAGCTGGATGATGCCGCCCACGTCGTCGGCGGTGGCCTCGTGCAGGGATTCCAGTTTCTCGTCCACCACCATGGTGCCGATGCCATCGTGGGTGAATACCTCCTGCAATATCGCGCCATCCACGCTGAAGGGCAGGATGTGCGAGCGCTCCACGCCCGCCTCGCAGGCTTTCACACAATGTTGCAGATAGAACGCGGTGTCGGTGGGCAAGGCCGGCGGCGGCAGTTGCGACAGCAGGCGTCTGGCATCGGCCAGCGCCAGTTCGGTGTCGATCGCGCTGTCGGGGTCGCCGCGGTCCTCGGCAATGCCGGGAATCTCGGTCATGAACAGCAGTTTGTCGGCCTGCAGCGCAATGGCGGTGGCGGTGGCCACGTCTTCCATCGTGAGATTGAAGGCCTCGCCGGTGGGCGAGAAACCGAAGGGGCTGAGCAACACCAGCGCGCCGATGTCGATCGCGCGGCGGATGGTCGGGCCGTCGACCCGGCGCACCACGCCGGAATGCATGAAATCCACGCCGTCGACGATGCCCACTGGCCGCGCCGTCAGAAAGTTACCCGAGACCACCCGCACCGTGGCATTGGCCATTGGGGTATTGGGCAGGCCCTGTGAAAACGCCGCCTCAATCTCGAACCGCAATTGGCCGGCGGCTTCCTGGGCGCAATCCAGCGTCACCGCGTCGGTGATGCGCAGGCCGTGGCTGTAGCGGCTGGCGTGGCCCTTGGCGGCGAGTTGTTCGTTGACCTGCGGGCGGAAGCCGTGCACCAGCACCAGCTTGATGCCCATGGCGTGCAGGATGGCCAGGTCCTGCACGAAGTTGTTGAGCTTGCCCGCGGCGATGGCCTCGCCAGCCAGGCCGACCACGAAGGTCTTGCCGCGGTAGGCGTGGATGTACGGCGCCACGGCGCGGAACCACGGGATGAAGGTGTGCGGGAAGACCAGGCTCATGGGGAGGCGCGGGGTGCGGCCGCGGTGGCGCGCGAGTTTGCAGGGATTGTGCCGCAGGGGGTCAGGCCCGCCTGGCAGCCTGGATCAGCCGTGCAGCACCACCAGCAGGGCGGTGGCCACGCCCGGGCCGGGGTTGCGGATGGCATGCGGCTGGTCGACCGCATAACGCGCGGTTTCACCGGCCGCCAGCGTGGCGCTGCTGTCACCGGCGGTGAGCGACAACGTGCCGGTCAGCACGCTCAGGTGCTCCCGCGAGCCGGGGCCGTGGGCCTGGCTGTCCAGCGTTGCGCCGGGCTGCATCTGCAGTTCGTACCACTCGAACTGGCCGGCCAGGTCGACCGGGCCCAGGATGCGCAGTTCACAGCCGTTGTCTGCGCCGCGCAGCGTGGGCGTGGCATGGCTTGCCACCTTGGTGATGGCCGGCGCGTCGGGTACGCCGCTGTCCTGCAGCAGGTCGGTCAGCGGCACGCCCAGCGCATTGGCCAGGCGCCAGACCACGGCGACCGTCGGGTTGGCCTGCGCGCGCTCGATCTGCGACAGCATGCTCTTGCTGACACCGGCGCGGCGCGACAGTTCGTCCAGCGACAGCGCCTGCTGCTCGCGCAGCGCGGCCAGCGCGGAGCCGACGCGTGGTGGCTCGGCGGGGGTGGGGCGGGGGG
>JAGOBT010000424.1 GCA_017999135.1 Burkholderiaceae bacterium | reverse complement strand
TGGCGGCCGAGCTGATCGCCTTCTGCCGGGAGCACCTGGCCCACCTGAAGTGCCCGCGCAGCATCGACTTCAGCCACGAGCTGCCGCGCCTGCCCACCGGCAAGCTGTACAAGCGCAAGCTGCGCGACGCCTATTGGGCGGGCCACAAGAGCCGCATCGTCTGAAATGGGGCACCCGGCGGCGGGGTACCGCCGCCACCCGCCGGGCGGGTCGCCGGTGGTGCCGCCAGGGGCGCGTGTCCCGCAGGCGCCGGCCATCCGCGGGCCGATCGCCGACAATGCGGGGCTGCCATGAATGAACGACTGAAGACGGCCCTGGCCGATGCCAACCCGGGCGAGCTGGTCAGCTGCAAGCTGCCCACCCGCTGGGGTGAATTCGACCTGCACGGCCTGGTGGACCCCGCCACCGGCCAGGAGCACGCGGCGATGAGCCTGGGCGACCTGCGCACGGACGAGCCGGTGCTGATCCGCATGCACAGCGAATGCCTGACCGGTGACACGCTCTACAGCCTGAAGTGCGATTGCGGCGCCCAGCTGGAAGCCGGCCTGAAGGCGATTGCCGAGGCCGGCCGCGGCGTGCTGCTGTACCTGCGGCAAGAGGGGCGCGGCATCGGCCTGGTCAACAAGATCCGTGCCTACGCGCTGCAGCAGGCCGGTGCCGACACGGTGATGGCCAACCGCATGCTGGGCCTGCCCGACGACGCGCGCGACTACGGCATCGCCGCCCGCATGCTGCGCGACCTGGGTGTGCAGCAGGTGCGCCTGCTGACCAACAACCCGGCCAAGGTGGAGGCGCTGCAGGCGCTGGGCATCGTCGTGGTCGGCCGGGTGCCGCTGCACACGCCGCCCAATCCGCACAACCGCGGCTACATCGAGACCAAGGCCCAGCGCATGGGCCATTACAGCGCCGACGACCTCGACTGAACGCGGCTGCCGAGCCGTCGCCAGCCCAGCAGGCCCAGGCCGGCCAGCAGCAGGGCGGCGCTGCCGGGCTCCGGCACCGGGGCCAGCGCGAACGACAGGCGGCCGTCACTGAACTGCAGGTAGCCGGCGTCTGGCGACCCCAGCACCTCGATGCTGCCGAAGCCGAAGCTGCAGTCGCCCGCGCACTGCAGCAGGTCCAGGTTCAGCCAATCGCTGCCCGCCGCACCGTCGGCCACCAGCAGGCGCAGACTGGCGCCGTCGAACCGCATGGCTGTGGCCGACACCGAATCCCAGTGCAGCACGCCGGCCGCATCGCGCGCGATTTCCAGTTCCAGCAGGCTGTTGGCACCCATCTCCAGCAGGCCGTCGATCTGCATGTGCCCGGGGCTGTTGCCGGGGCGGAAGCAGGCGTAGTAGGCATTGCCGCAGTTCGGCGGCTCCTGCGGCGGACCGCCACCCGCACCGGCCACCAACACGTTGCCGTTGATGCTGCTGCCGGTACCGCCGCCCATCAGGTTGCCACCGGACAGCTGCACCTGACCGGTCAGCACGCCGTTGACGGTCAGCACGCCATCGGTCTGCCTGTATTCCTCCACGGTGACCGAGCCGCCCTTGGCGATGGTCAGGCTGCCGGCGGCGCCGCCGAAGACCGAGGCGTCCAGCGTGATCGTGCCGCCCACCACGCTGCCTTGCACCAGCATGTCACCGCTGACGATGGCCAGCACGGCAACGTCGTCCTGGGTGAGCACGCCGCTCGTCATGACGGACAGCTGTGCTGTCCCCGATGCCAGGGGGTCGACGCGCATCATCCAGTTGTTGTGCAGCGTTCCGCCGTCGCCCACGTTGATCTGGCCCTGGTTGATGGCGCGTGCCAGGCGGCTGCCGAACGCGTCGAAGTCCTTGCTCCCGGCCAGGATCAGCGCTCCGCCACTGCCCACCTGCAGGGTGCCGGTGTTCAGGAGCGCGCCTTCGGCCTCCTGCTGCAGCTTGCCGCCGGCCAGTGTCATCGTGCCCCGGTTCGCGACAATGCCGAAGTTGCGCAGCGTGTTGCGCTGCGCCAGCACGAAGCTGCCGATGTTCTGCACCTGGCCGGGGCCACCACCATACAGCGGGTCGGTGCCGACCGTCAGCGTCTGGCTGTAGACGCCGCCACCCGACGGGTTGGGGCTGTTGCGGCTGGTGAACGCACCGGCGTTGAACAGGTCGCCCGAGATCTGTGCGTCGCCATAGTTGGTCGCCGGTGTGCCGCTGGACACGGACAGCAGGCCACCCGCATCGATCTGGACGCCGGTTTGGGGGCAAGGCACCAGGAACGCACAGACGGTGGTCAGCGGGTCGGACGGGTTGATGCGAAAGCCGCCGAGCAGCATGCTGCCGCCGGACGTCACCCAGCCACCGGACTGCACCGTCAGGTGGGTGATCTCGAGCAGCCCCGTGGCGCCGCTGACAAGCTGCCCTGACACGGCGACAGCGGTGGCGTTCTCCGATCCCTTGAAGGCCCGCAGCCGGCCGTCGACCTGCACCGTGCCACCCAGGCCGATCACGCTGCCACGGCCCTGCAGCTCGCCGTTCAGCTCGATCAGCAGCGATTCGCTGGCCGGCAGGCCGTAGCCCTGTTCGCGCGGCACCACCACCGTCTCGCCGTTGGCGATGGTGCGGGTGAAGGGTTGGGCCGCAGCCGGGTGGGTGGTGACCAGCCAGGCCACCAGGTGCAGGCCCAGTGCTGGCAGGGCCTGGCCCAACAGCGCGCACAGACGGCGCGGCGGGTGTCGATCCAAGGGCATCCTGGTCTCCGGTCACGCTGCCAGGGGTTGCGGCGGATTGCCGCACCAGCCCGACAGCGTGTGGGCGAGACTAGCGACCAGGGCGTCACGCCGGCGTCACGCCAGGCCGTGCGCGCTTGCCTGGCGCAAGGAAATGCCGCAAGGGGAGGCAGCAGCCCTCACAGTTCGGGCACCTGCCCGGCCTGCTGCAACGCACGCAGCTTGAACTTCTGGATCTTGCCCGAGCCGGTGAGCGGAAACTCGGCCACGCTGAACCAGCGCCGGGGCGTCTTGTGTGGCGCCAGGTGCTGGCGCATGTAGTCGATCAGCTCGGCCTTCTGAATCACCGCGCCGGGCGCCGGCCGCAGGAAGGCCGCCACCTCCTCGCCCCACTTGGCATCGGGCAGGCCCACCACCGCCACGCTGCCCACGCTGGGGTGGCGGAACAGCAGCTCTTCCAGTTCACGCGGGTAGATGTTCTCGCCGCCGCGGATGATCATGTCCTTGAGCCGGCCTTCCACCGTGCAGTAGCCGCGCGCGTCCATCGCGCACAGGTCGCCGGTGTGCAGCCAGCCGTCGGCATCGATGGCGGCGGCCGTGGCCTCGGGCATGTCGAAGTAGCCGTGCATCACGTGGTAGCCGCGGGTGCAGTACTCGCCGATCTGGCCCACTGGCAAGGTGGCGCCGGTGGCCGGGTCGATGATCTTCACCTCCACATGCGGCATCGGGCCGCCCAGGGTCTCGGCCTTGTCCTGCACGCTGTCGTCGGGCCGGGTCATCTGCGCCACCGGCGAGCATTCGGTCTGGCCGAAGACGATGGTGAAGGGCGCGCCCAGGGTCTGCTCCAGCCGCGTGACCAGCGCGGCCGGCACGGTGGAGCCGCCGGCGCAGATGGCGCGCACCGACGACAGGTCGGTCTGCGCAAAGCGCGGGTGCTCCAGCATCGCGATCAGCATGGTCGGCACGCCGACCATCGCGTTGCCCTTGTAGGTCTCGAACAGTTCCAGCACCAGGCCGGGGTCGAAGGCCTCCAGCAGCACCTGGGTGCAGCGGCGCGACACCGCGCCGATCACGCAGCACACGCAGCCGCCGGTGTGGAACAGCGGCATGGTGGTGATCCACACCGCGCCATCG
>JAGOBT010000026.1 GCA_017999135.1 Burkholderiaceae bacterium | reverse complement strand
CGGCGAATAGGACTCCTCCTTCACTGACGTCGGCCAGGCACCCGCCGTCCTCGTCCAGCCACCGTCACCGCATGCGGCGCGTCTCTCGGTGGCGGCTGAGCGCCGGGCCGGGAGGGCCTGTTTTGCGGAAGTAGAGGAGGAGTCCTATTCGCCGCTTGCGGCGTGTAGGACGGGGGACATGGAGCAAAACAGGCCCTCCCGGCCCGGCGCGATCGCGCAGAACCCAATGGCCGCAACGAGCCCAGCCACGACGCCCAGGATGGCTACAACACCACGCCAAACGCTTCAGTGAACGCCGGTTGGGCATAGCTGTCGGCCGCGTGGGCGAAGCCCTTGTCGCCCCAGCCGGTGCCCCAGCTGTTGCGCACGATGAAGCGCCCGTTCACGTAGCCCACCAGGGCCACGCAGTGGCCGCCCAGGCCGCTGTTGGCGGTGTAGGTGTCGAGCTTGCCCTTGGTGGCGGTGGCCTGCATGAAGGCGTCGTCCACGTCCAGCCGGGTCAGGATCGGACCCTTGGTGGCCAGCCAGTTGCGCCAGGCCGACAGATTGCGCCCCAGGTTGAAGTACGACGCGATGCGCCGCTGTGCTGCCAGGGCGTAGAAGGTGTTGGCGCTGCCGGTGTACATCTGCGACTGGCCGCCCAGCTTGAACGGCAGCACCTTGTCCGTCACCACGCCGAACTTCTGCGCAATGCCCAGCGCCGCCGTCAGCCAGGTGCCGTCGCTCTCGACGAAGCTGGTGGGCCGGGTGGTGTACTGGTCGGTCTCCTTCGACGCCATCCAGATGTAGCGCACCGACAGCTTCTCGGTCTTGCCCAGGCGCCCGGCCTTCACGAAATGCCAGCGCAGCACCGCGTCGGCCGTGCCCCAGCCCACGCAGCTGCCGGTGTTGCCCTGGTCGCCGATGGCCCACCAGCCTTCACGCAGGTCGATGTTGGCCGCTGCCGCCGCAGCAGACCTGGGCGTGGCCGCGCTGGTGATGCCGGCCGCGGCGGCCGTTTCCAGCGTCCAGTTCTTCTCGGGCTTGGGCGACGGCAGGCAGTTCAGGATGAAGGGCGGCGTCTTGCTGCGGGCACGTGTGGCCATGGGGGTCTCCTGTGGTGGGGTGCGCTGCATGCTGCTGCGCCGCCCCGCATGCCGCAAGCCGCTTTCTAGGGACACGGCCGCCGGGCCACCGGCTCAGCCCCACACCCGGCGGGCCACCTCCACCACCCGCTCGAGCTTGCGCCATTGGTCGTCCTGCGACAGCGCATTGCCGTGGTGGGTGCTGGAAAAGCCGCACTGCGGCGACAGGCACAGCTGGTCCAGCGGCACCACCTGCGCGGCCTCGTCGATGCGGCGCATCAGCGCGTCTGCAGTTTCCAGCTCGCCCAGCTTGGTCGTCACCAGGCCCAGCACCACCAGCTTGCCCGCCGGCAGGTGGCGCAGCGGCTCGAAGCCGCCGGCGCGCTCGTTGTCGAATTCCATGAACCAGCCGTCCACGTCGGTGCTGAACATGGCTTCGACCACCGGGTCGTAGCCACCCTCGGCCACCCAGGCGCTCTTGAAGTTGCCGCGGCAGGTGTGGATGGTCACCGCCATGTCGGCGGGCCGGCCGGCCAGGGCAGCGTTGATCACCTGGGCATAGCGCCGCGGCAGCGCATCGGGGTCGTCGCCGTTGGCGCGGCAGTTGTCGCGGATCTTGGGGTCGCACAGGTAGGCGAAGGTGATGTCGTCGAGCTGCAGGTAGCGGCAGCCCGCGTCGGCCAGGTGGCCGATGGCCGCGCGGTAGGCGGCCGCCACGTCGTCCCAGAAGGCGTCCAGATCGGGGTAGGCCACGCGCGAGATGGCCGCCCGCCCGCCGCGCAGGTGCAGCATCGACGGCGACGGGATCGTCATCTTGGCCACGGCAGCCGGACCACCGTGTTCTGCGTTGTCACGGGCCACCGCAGCGGCCAGGAAGCGGAAGTGGTCGGCCATGATCGGCCTGCTGCAGCCGACCTTGCCCGTCACCGATGCGATCGGCGGCTGCTCGCTCTGCCCGGCGATCTTGAACTTCTGGCCACCGTTGTCGACCAGCGTCACGCCGTCCAGCTGCGACAGGAAGTCCAGGTGCCACCAGTCGCGGCGAAATTCGCCGTCGGTGACCGACTGCAGCCCGCAGGCGCGCTGGCGGCGCACCGCGTCGGTGATGGCGGCGTCTTCGGCCGCCTGCAGGGCGGCCGCGTCGAGCTGGCCGGCGCGGTGGCGGGCACGGGCGTCGGCCAAGGCCGCGGGGCGCAGCAGGCTGCCGACCTGGTCGGCGCGGAAGGGGGGATGTCGCATGGGCGCTTTCTGGTCCGGGAACGGGCCGCCATCATGCCCACCCGGCCCGGGCCGGCGCCATCGGTGCCCGCCCCAGCGCAGCGGTTAAGCTGTGCCGCACCGCAACATCCACACCCCCG
Source organism: Burkholderiaceae bacterium (assembly GCA_017999135.1). Classification (GTDB taxonomy): domain Bacteria; phylum Pseudomonadota; class Gammaproteobacteria; order Burkholderiales; family Burkholderiaceae_C; genus Pseudaquabacterium. The sequence continues at coordinate 11,862 of JAGOBT010000026.1, read as the reverse complement.
CAGAGGACACCCACATGAACATCCAGACCATCGGCGTGATCGGCGCCGGCACCATGGGCAACGGCATCGCGCAGGCCTGCGCCGTCAGCGGCCTCAGCGTGGTGATGGTCGACATCGACGATGCCGCCGTACAACGTGGTTTGGCCACCGTGTCGGGCAGCCTCGACCGGCTGGTGAAGAAGGACAAGCTCACGCCCGAAGCCAAGGCCGCAGCCATGGCACGCATCCAGGGCAGCACCGACTACGCCGCGCTGCAGCCGGCGCAGTTGGTGATCGAGGCCGCCACCGAGAACGAAGGCCTGAAGCGCAAGATCCTGGCCCAGCTGGACGCGCTGCTGCCGGCCGAGACCCTGGTGGCCACCAACACCAGCAGCATCTCCATCACCAAGCTGGCCGCCGCCACCCAGCGGCCCGACCGCTTCATCGGCATGCACTTCTTCAACCCGGTGCCGATGATGGCGCTGGTGGAGGTGATCCGCGGCCTGCAGACCAGCGACGCCACGCACGACGCGGTGTTTGCCATGGCCGTGAAGCTGGGCAAGACGCCGATCACGGTGAAGAACGCGCCGGGCTTCGTGGTCAACCGCATCCTGATCCCGATGATCAACGAGGCGTTCTTCGTGCTGCAGGAAGGGCTGGCCAGTGCCGAGGACATCGACGCCGGCATGAAGCTGGGCACCAACCAGCCGATCGGCCCGCTGGCCCTGGCCGACATGATCGGCCTGGACGTGTGCCTGGCGGTGATGAATGTCTATGTCGAGGAATACGCGGACAGCAAGTACCGCCCCTGCCCGCTGCTGAAGGAAATGGTGGCTGCGGGCTGGCTGGGCCGCAAGACCGGCCGCGGCGTCTACCGCTACTGACCCGGCGCCTGCAACTGGCCCAGCAGGGCCCGGCACTGTTGCAGGGCGGCGGCGTGGTCGTGCTGCTGCAGCGGCTGGCCCAGGCGGGCGGCGGCGGCCGCACCCAGCGCCGCGCGCAGTGCCGGCTCCAGCTGCCGGAAGGCCTGGCCGGCCTGGAAATCACCCTGCGCCAGCTGCCCGGCCAGTGCCTGCAGCCGACCGGCCAGCGCGCCAGCATCCCCCATGCCGGCACCGGCCGGGGCCGGCGGTGACTCGGCCGCGGCCAGGCGCTGGCGCACCGCCGCCACCAGCCGTGCCAGCTGCGTGTGCAGCGCCGCGGTGGAAGGCAGCGGCCGTGCCGCGGCATCCGCGGCATCTGCTGCAGCTGTGGCGTCTGCAGCTTCAGGTGCCTTCAGTTGCAGCTCCAGCGCCTGCGCCTCGGCCTGCACGGCGGTGGCACCCACCGCGCCACAGGCACCGCGCAGGGAATGCAGCACCCGCTGTGCCGCAGCCAGATCGCCAGCCTGCAGGGCCGCGTCCAGGCCGGGCACACCCTGGCCATAGTTGGCGCTGAACTGCCGCAGCACACGCGCATACACCTCGTCGCGCCCGGGCAGGTACAGCAGGGCGCGTGACATCGTCAGGCCGTCGATGCCCGAGAAATCAGGCGCCGGCGGCTTGGGCACCGATGCCACCGCCGCCGGCGCGGCAGCGGGCAGCGCTGGCGCCATGGGCGGCACCATGGCCTTCGCGTCGGCGGCCACTGCCACCGGGGCCCCGGTGGCCGCATCGGTCGCCACGGCCGCAGGGTCCGGCTGCGGTTGCGGCACAGCGACTGGCGCCGGCGCTGCCGGTGCGTCCCCATCGACCAGGCGCGCCGGCAGCCAGCGGCCCAGCATGGCGTACAGCAGCTCGGGGTCGACCGGCTTGGCGATGTGGTCGTCCATGCCGGCGTCCAGGCAGGCGCGGCGGTCATCGCCGAAGGCGTTGGCGGTCATCGCCAGGATGGGCGTGCGCGCGTGCTGCGGCATGGCGCGCAATGCGCGGGTGGCGGCCAGGCCGTCCATCACCGGCATCTGCATGTCCATCAGCACCAGGTCGTAGTGCCGCTGCGCGGCCAACTGCACCGCCTGCTGCCCATCGGCAGCCAGGTCGACCGCCACGCCCACGGCCTGCAGCAGCGCGGTGGCCACCTCCTGGTTGATCGGGTTGTCTTCGGCCAGCAGCACGCGCAGGCCAGCAGCTCGCAGCTGCAGCGCGCGCTCATGCGGCTGCGGCTCGGTGCGGTCTGGCAGCGGCCGCTGCCAGGGCTGGCGGTCCAGCCGGTCGATGCAGGCCGACAGTGTCGACAGTGTGACGGGCTTGAGCACACGCTCCAGCACGCCGGGCTCGGGTGCCGGTGCGCTGGCCAGCGCCTGGCCATCGTCAACGATCAGGATGCTGGGCGGCAGGCCGGCCTCGCCCAGGTGCTCGCGCAGCTGGCGCAGGGCGGCCGGGCCGTCGGTGCCGGGCATGCCGGCATCGAACAGCAGCAACGCATACGGGCGGCGCTGGCGGCTGGCCTCCAGCGCGGCCTGCACCGCTTCGTCGCCACTGGCCACGCTGTCGACCTGCATGCCCATGCGGCGCAGCAGGTCGGCCAGCGCGGCACGGGCCTCGGGCAGGTCGTCGGCCACCAGCACGCGGCGGCCAGGCAGGCGCGTGCTGTCGGTGTGGCCCGGCTGGCTGGCGCGCTCGAAGTTGGCGGTGAACCAGAAGCAGCTGCCCTGGCCCTGCACCGTGTGCACGCCCACGTCACCCCCCATCAGGATGGCGAGTCGGCGGGTGATGGCCAGGCCCAGGCCGGTGCCGCCGAAGCGCCGGGTGGTGGACGTGTCGGCCTGCTCGAAGGCGTTGAACAGGCTGCTGATCTTGTCCGCCGGCACGCCCACGCCGGTGTCACGCACCGAGAAGCGCAGCCGCAGGGCGTCGGCGTCGGCGCCCATCAGCTCGCAGCGCAGCACGATGGAGCCCCGGTCGGTGAACTTCACCGCATTGCTCATCAGGTTGAGCAGCGCCTGCGACACCCGCGTGGGGTCGCCGCGCAGCAGCGGCGGCACGCCCTCGGACTTGAGCACCAGCTCCAGCCCCTTGGCGCGCGCGCGCTCGGCCACCAGCGCGCATGCACGCGACAGCACCGCGTCAATGGGGAAGTCGGTCTGCTCCAGGTGCAGCTTGCCGGATTCGATCTTGCTCAGGTCGAGCACGTCGTTGATCACGTCCAGCAGATGGTGGGCGGCCTCGCTGACCTTGCCCAGGCGATCGGCCACCGGGCCGCTGCCGGCGTCACGCTGCATCAGGTGCGTGAGGCCGATGATGGCGTTCATCGGCGTGCGGATCTCATGGCTGATGTTGGCCAGGAAGGCGCTCTTGGCACGGTTGGCCGCCTCGGCGCGGTCACGCGCGGCCACCAGTTGCTCATTGAGCGCCTGCAGCCGCAGCTCGGCCTGCTTGACTTCCGAGAGGTCGGACACCAGCACGAACAGGCCCACCACCTGGCTGCCCTGGCGGTCGGGGATGTAGTGCACCCAGGCGTAGCGCACCTCGCCCAGCGGGTTGGTCAGCACGTATTCGAAACGCTGGGCCTGGCCGCCCAGTGCGGCGGCAAAGGCCTGCTCGCCGGCGTCGGTGTCGGGGTCGCCGAAGAAATCGGCCCGGGTGCGGCCCACCGGGTCACTGCCGGCGGCGAACCAGTCGCGGTAGGGCCGGTTGGCGAAGCGCAGCACCCGGCCGGCGTCCCAGTAGCCCACCATGTCGGGGATGTTGTCGGCGATGGAGCGCAGGAAGTGCTCGCCATCGCTGCGGGCACGCATGGCCTGCTGCAGCGCCTGCGTGCGCTCGGCCACCTCGGCTTCCAGGTGCTGGCGGTGGCGCGCCAGTTCGTCCTGCACCCGCACCCGGTCGGTGATGTCTTCGACCACGGTGACGAAGTAGCGGCCGCGCTGCTGCTCGTCACGCACCAGGGCGCTGCTCACCGCCACCCAGATGGTGCTGCCGTCCTGGCGCAGATAGCGCTTCTCGCGGCGGGTGGACGTCAACTCGCCGCGCAGCAGTTGCCGCAACCGCGGCCATTCGTCGCGCCGGTCGTCGGGGTGGGTGAGCTGGCGGAAGTCCAGCGCCATCAGCGCGTCACGGCTGTAGCCGGTGATCTCGCACAGGCGCGGGTTGGCGTTGAGCCAGCGCCCGTCCAGCGCGAATTCGGCCATGCCGACGGCCGAGTTCTCGAAGGTGGCGCGGTGCAGGGCTTCGCTTTCGCGCAGGGCGGCCTCGGCCTGCTGGCGCTGGGTGACATCACGGCAGACGGCAAACACCAGCTTCTGGCCCTCGGCCAGCACGGCACTGGCACTCACCTCCAGGTGCAACTGCGTCCCGCCGGCCGGGCCGACAACCGCGCCGAAGCTGATGCGCCCGCTGGGCGCAGCCGCCAGTGCGGCCATCAGGTCGACGCCGGGCAGCGCCACGCCCAGCGCCCGCACGCCCTGCCCTTGCAGGGTGGCCAGCGGGCGGCCCAGCATGCCGGCCATGGCCGGGTTGGCCTCCAGCACCAGGCCGCAGTCGTCGAGCACCAGGATGCCGTCGCGCGATTGCTCGAACAGCGCACGCCGGCGTGCGGCCTCGCGCGCCAGCAGCGCCTGCGCCTCACGCTGGGCGGTGATGTCACGCACCGTGCCCACCATGCGCAAGGGCTGGTTGTCGCCGTCGCTGACCACGCGGCCCTGGACCTCGATCCAGCGCTGCACACCGCGGCGGTCACGCATCAGCACGGTGACGGTGAACTCGCCCTTGGTGAGCAGCGCCCGCTGGCTGGCGTCGGTCAGGCGCGCCATGTCGTCCGCAGGCAGCCGGTCGGCCAGCATCGCCAGCGGAATGTCGCCGCCATCGGGGCCGGGCGGGTCGATGTCCAGCAACGCGCAGGCGGCGCGGCTGAAATGCACTTCGCCGCGGTCGACCAGCCAGTCCCACACACCCATGGCACTGGCGCGCAGGGCCAGGGCCAGGCGCGCCTCGCTGGCGCGCAGGGCCATCTCGGCGTCGCGCCGGTCGGTGATGTCGCGGCTGCTGCCGACGATCAGGCGGGCGGCGCCGTCGCGCAGCCGGTGGATGCGCGTCTCCACCAGCCGCAGCTGGCCGTCGGCGCGGCGCCAGCGGGATTCGAAGGTGACTTCCTCGGGCGCGTCACGCTGCAGCACCTCACGCGCGCGCGGCTCGGGGAAGTCGACGTCCCACTCCCATAGGCGCAGCGCCAGGGCAGTGTCCAGCGTGCAGCCCAGCAGACGGGCGAAGGCCTCGTTGGCTTCGAGCAGGCGGCCCTCGCCGTCCAGCGCAAACAGCGCGTCGGGCGCATGGGCGAACAGCAGGCGCCGCCAGGCCAGTTCGCGCCGGGCGGCCGATACGCCGTCGCTGGCGCCGGGCAGCTCAGACATGGCGCAGGCCCATGGCGGGCCAGTCGTCGCAGACCTCGAGGAAGGCGTCCGTCACATCGGGATCGAACTGCTGCCCGCGGCCCGCCGCCACCACGGCTGCGGCGTCGGCATGCGCCAGCGCCTGGCGGTGTGGCCGCCTGGCGGTGAGCGCGTCGTAGGTGTCGACCACCGCCATCAGACGCAGCGGCCAGTCGATCGCGTCACCGGCCAGACCCTGCGGATAGCCCTGTCCATCCCAACGCTCATGGTGACCCAGCGCGATCTGCTGCGCCCAGTGCAGCCACGACCCCGGTGCCGCGGGCGCGGCCGTGCCGGCCGGCGGGGCCAGCATCCGCGCCAGCAGCTCGGCGCCGGCCTGGGCGTGGCCCTGCACCAGCTGCCGCTCCGCCGCATCCAGCGGGCCGGGCTTGTCGAGCACCCGGTCGGGCACGGCCAGCAGGCCGATGTCATGCAGGGGGGCGGCACGCAGCAACAGACCGATCTGCCGGTCGTCCAGCTGCGCGGCGAAGCGCGGGTGGCGGCGCAGCACCTGGCACAGGCTGTGCAAGTAGGCCTGGGTGCGCTGGCGGTGCAGCGCGGCGCCCGGGTCGCGCGCGTCCTGCAGGTGCAGCAGCGTCTGCAGCGTCACGCCCAGCGCCGTGTCCAGATCGCCCTGCAGGCGTTGCACATCGGCCTGCAGCGCCAGCAGGGCGGCGTGCTGGCGGCGCGCGGCGTTGTGCCGGGCCAGCTGCGCCGCCACACGGGCCAGCAGCACGCCGGGGCGCACCGGCTTGGTGAGGTAGTCAGCCGCACCGAGCCGCAGGCCGCGCTCTTCTTCGTCGGCGCTGTCCAGTGCCGTCAGCAGCACCACCGGGATGGCGGCGGTCTCGGGCTGGCTGCGCAGCGTGCGCAGCACCTCGAAGCCGTCCATGCCCGGCATCATCACGTCCAGCAGGATCAGGTCGGGCTGGGGCGCCAGGCGCGCCATCTCCAGGGCACGCAGGCCGCTGTTGGCCACGCGCACTGCGTGGCGTGGCAGCAGCAGCTCACCCACCACGCTGAGGTTCTCCGGGTTGTCGTCGACGATCAGGACCAGGGGCGGTGTCACGGGACTGCTGGGTGGCGACGGCAAGGCCGATGCCGCAAGTTGTATCACGCACCCCGGCGGCCGATGGACGGAAAAACACCGGATCCGCCGGTCGGCGACGGTGCCACCGACAATGCCGGCATGCCCGCCGCCTTGCCCCAACGCATCGTCTGCCTGACCGAAGAGCCCACCGAGGTGCTGTACGCGCTGGGCCAGCAGCACCGCATCGTGGGCATCTCGGGCTACACCGTGCGGCCACCGCAGGCGCGGCACGAGAAACCACGTGTCAGCGCCTTCACCAGCGCCAAGGTCGACAAGATCCTGGCGCTGCAGCCTGATCTGGCGATCGGCTTTTCCGACATGCAGGCCGACATTGCCGCGGCCTTGATCAAGGCCGGCGTGGAGGTGTGGATCAGCAACCACCGCAGCATCGACGGCATCCTGGGCTATGTGCGCCGGCTGGGGGCGCTGGTGGGCTGTGCCGCCGATGCAGATGCCTATGCCGACCAACTGCAGGGCCGCGTGGACAGCGTGCGCCAGCAGGCCGCGCAACTGCCGCGCCGGCCCCGGGTGTACTTCGAGGAATGGGACGTGCCGGCCATCAGCGCCATCCGCTGGGTCAGCGAGCTGGTGGGCGTGGCCGGCGGCGATGACATCTTTCCGCAACGCGCGACAGCGTCGCTGGGGCGTGACCGCATCGTGGCCGACGGCGCCGAGGTGGTGGCGGCCGCGCCCGACATCATCATCGGCAGCTGGTGCGGCAAGAAGTTCCGCCCCGAGCAGGTGGCGGCGCGGCCCGGGTGGGGTGCGATCCCGGCGGTGCGCGATGGTGAACTGCACGAGATCAAGTCGCCGCTGATCCTGCAGCCCGGCCCCGCGGCGCTGACCGACGGGCTCGACCGGCTGCAGGCCATCGTCGCCGCCTGGGCCCTGCGCCACGGGTGACAGCCGCGGGCCGCCGTGCCTGCAATCATCCGCCCCGATTCCATCCACACCCCGAGGAGACACGATGTTCAAGGCCATCCTGCTGCAGCAGACCGACGACAAGAAGACCCGCGCCGAACTGGTCGACCAGGACGACAGCGCCCTGCCCGACCCCGCCCGGCACGAGGTGACGGTGGACGTGGCCTGGAGCACGCTGAACTTCAAGGACGCGCTGGCCATCACCGGCAAGGGCGCGGTGGTGCGCAGCTGGCCGCTGGTGCCCGGCATCGACCTGGCCGGCACGGTGGCCGAGAGCCGCCATGCCGATTGGAAAGCGGGCGACCAGGTGGTGGTCACCGGTTGGGGCATGGGCGAGAACTTCTGGGGCGGCCTGACCCAGCGCCAGCGGGTGCAGGCCGGCTGGCTGCTGAAGATCCCGGCGCCGTTCACGCCGCGCAGCGCGATGGTGATCGCCACCGCCGGATTCACCGCCGCACTGTGCGTGATGGCGCTGCAAAAGCACGGCCTGCAGCCGGGTGACGGCGAGGTGCTGGTGACTGGCGCGGCCGGCGGGGTGGGCTCGATCGCTGTGGCCCTGCTGGGCAAGCTGGGCTACACCGTGGTGGCGTCCACCGGCCGGCCGCAGGAGGCCGACTACCTGACGCGCCTGGGCGCCGCCCGCATCGTCGACCGCAAGGCCTCCACCGAGCCGGGCAAGCCGCTGCAGAAGGAAACCTGGGCCGGCGTGGTCGACACCGTCGGCAGCCACACCCTGGCCAATGCCTGCGCCGCCACCCGCTTCAATGGCGCGGTGGCCGCCTGCGGCCTGGCCCAGGGGGGCGACTTCCCCACCACGGTGATGCCGTTCATCCTGCGCGGCGTCACGCTGTACGGCATCAACAGCGTGTTCGTGGCCAACGCCCAGCGCACCGAGGCCTGGGCGCTGATGGCCCGGCACCTGGATGCGGCCCTGCTCGACAGCCTGGCCACCGAGATCGGCCTGAGCGAGGCCATCGCCTACGCGCCCAAGCTGCTGGCCGGTGAGGTGCGCGGCCGGACGGTGGTCAACACCGCACGCTGAGGGCGGGCGCCGGGGCGGCGCCAGCCGCCCCCCACATCACGCAAAGCTGTCGGCCATCAGCGCGTCGAACCATAGGTTCATCTGCTGGATGTTGCCGGACTTCCACCCCACCGACGCAGCCGACGAGGCCGCTGCCGGCTTCATGGTCTTGCTGACCGGGTCGTACTGGAACACCGCCGTCAACCACGACGCCTGGGTGCGGGTGATGGTGGAGTAGCAGGCCGAATTGGTGACCGGTGCCGGATCGGGCTGGCCGCCGGCGAAGATGCGCGACAGCGCGTCGGCACACACCTTGGCCTCCTGGTTGGCGATGTGGCCGGCCTTGGGCTGGGTGGTGGCCGCGGCGTCGCCGATCACATGCACGCGGGGTGCCGCGGTGCTGGCATAGCTGAGCACGTCCACCGGCACGAAGCGCCCGCCGTTGGCGGTGGCCAGGCCGCTGGCCATGGCCAGGGCACCGGCGCGCTGCTGCGGGATCAGGTTGACCACGTTCGCCTGCACCGGGCCGCCGTTGGTGTAGACGATCATCTGCTGCGTGTCGACCGACGAGATCTCGACATTGGTGCGGTACTCGATCACGTTGGCATGCAGGCCGAAGAACGCCTGCGTGAAGTTGTCGCGCTCGGTCACGAAGTCGGGGTTGGCGTCCAGCACGATGAGCTTGGCGCGTGGCTTGTAGGCCTTCATCCAGTCGGCCAGCAGGCAGGCGCGCTCATACGACCCGGGCGGGCAGCGGTAGAGCACCTTGGGGATGGTGAGCACGGCCACGCCGTTGGCCGGCATGGCAGCCAGCTGCTGGGCCAGCAGGCTGGTCTGCGGGCCGGCCTGCCAGGCGTGCGGCATGCGGCTGGCATCGTCCAGGCCCGGCACGGCGTCGAAGCCGATGCCCGGGGCCATCACGATGCGGTCGGCCGCCAGCCAGGCGCCGGTGGCCAGGCGCACCCGCACACCCACCGGGTCGATCTCTACCACGTCGCCGGTGAACAGGCGCATGCCGTAGGCGGACTGCAACGTGCCGTAGCCAACCCCCAGGCTGGCCATGCTGCGCTGCCCGGTCAGCACCATGCTGCTCATGATGTTGGAGGTGTACTGCGCACTGCGCTCGATCTGCGTGACATCGACCGCATCGCCCCACAGGCGCAGGTACTTGGCCACGGTGGCTCCGGCCATGCCGCCGCAGACCACGATCACCCGCGCCTTGGGGTTGGCGGGCGGAGTGCCGCCACCGCCCTTGGGTGGCTTGGGCCTCTTGGCAGACTTCTTCCGGTCGTCGTCGGCCAGCACCAGGCCAGCGGGCAGCAGCAGGCCGCCGGCAGCGGCCGACAGCATGAAATGGCGTCGTCGCATGGTCGGCTCCTTCAGCGTTGGGTGGACAGCCATTGCGCCAGCGCCCGCAGCTGCGCGTCGCTGTAGCCCATCACATGGCGGGCCATGATGTTGTCGCCCTCCTTGCCCGACTGGAATTCCTTCATTTCCTTGTAGAGCTCGCTGGCCGACTTGCCGGCCAGCTTGTCGAAGCCCGGGCCCTTGCCGTTGGTGCCATGGCACTGGAAGCAGTTGGACGCAAGCAGGCGGCCGGCCGGGCTGACCGCGGTCTGCGCCCGGGCGGGGGTCAGGCCGGTCAGCAAGGCGGCCGACAGGCCGAGGTCCAGCGCGCATCGGCGGGCGCGGGAACGGGTGGGATGCATGGTGGTGTCTCCAGGTCAGGCGCCAGTACCTGGCGCATGGGCAGGTTGTAGGCACCGAAGCTGAACCGAAGGTGAAGCGTTCACCAACGCTGACCGGGGTGACATCCGGTCACGCAACGGGCCGCGCGGGCCACCAGCACCGCCAGGCGGGTTGGCGACAGCGCGGCCATCGACCTTCGGCCGCCGCAGACGCGGTGTAGGCTGTTGCTGTTGCCACCACAGGCCTGGGCCGCGCCCAGCCACAGGAGACTGCCCCTCATGCACACCATCGGATTCATCGGCGCGTCCGGCCTCATGGGCCATGGCATGGCCCGCCACCTGCTGGCCCATGGCCATGCACTGCACATCACCGTGCACCGCAACACCGAACGCGTGGCCGATCTGCTGGCCGCCGGCGCGCGGCAGGCCGACAGCCCGGCCGCGCTGGCGGCAGCCTGCGACACGGTCTTCCTCTGCGTGACTGGTTCACCGCAGGTGGAGGCCGTGGTGCGTGGCCCGCAAGGCCTGCTCGCCGGGGCCCGCCCGGGCCTGGTGGTGGTGGACTGCAGCACGTCCGAACCCGACTCCACCACCGCACTGCGCGCCGAATGCGACGCCGCCGGCGTGGTGCTGGTGGACGCGCCGCTGGCCCGCACGCCCGTGGAGGCCGAGGCCGGCAAGCTCAACGTGATGGTCGGCGCCGAGCCGGCGGTGTTCCAGCAGATCGAGCCGCTGCTGCGCTGCTTTGCCGAGAACGTGTTCCATGTCGGCGGGCCTGGCGCGGGCCATGTCATCAAGCTGCTCAACAACTTCATCGGCCAGGCGATCTGCACCGCCACGGCCGAGGCCTTTGCCGTGGGCCAGTGCGCCGGGGTCGACTTGCACCAGCTGGTGGCCCTGGTCAGCAAGGGGGCAGTGAACTCGGGCCTGTTCCAGGCGATGGCCAAGACGCTGGATGGCGACCTGGAGGGCCTGAAGTTCGCGCTGGACAACGCCCGCAAGGACATCCGCTACTACACCCACCTGGCCGAGAACCTGGCCGTGCCCACGGTGGTGGGTGAGGCGGTGCACCAGTCGCTGTCGCTGGCCAGCGCCCTGGGCCATGGCCAGCGCTATGTGCCGGCGCTGGTGCTGGCCCAGGAACAACTGGCCGGCACCCGCATCGTGCCGTTGCCTGCCGCTTGATGCTGCAGGCACGGCCGGCAGGGCATCAAGCCACCAGCCGCCCCTGCTCCAGCCGCAGCACCCGCTGGCAGCGGGCGGCCAGGGTGCTGTCGTGCGTCACCAGCACGAAGGCGGTGCCGCGCTCGCGCGCCAGCTGCAGCATCAGCGCGAACACCGCGTCGGCGCTGCTGCGGTCGAGGTTGCCGGTGGGCTCGTCGGCCAGCACGCAGGCCGGCCGCGTCACCAGCGCGCGGGCGATGGCCACGCGCTGGCGTTCACCGCCCGACAACTGCGCCGGGCGGTGGTCCAGCCGCGCGGCCAGGCCCACGGCGCTGAGCACCTCGCGCGCAGCGGCCTGCGCGCTGGCCACGCTGTCGCGGCGGATGCGCAGCGGCATGGCCACGTTGTCCAGCGCGGTGAATTCGGGCAGCAGGTGATGGAACTGGTAGACGAAGCCCAGGTGCCGGTTGCGCCAGGCGCCCTGCTCGGCGGGGCCCAGCGTGGCCAGGTCGCGGCCCATCAGCTGCACGCTGCCGGTGCTGGGCGCGTCCAGCCCGCCCAGCAGGTGCAGCAGCGTGCTTTTGCCCGAGCCCGACGCACCCACGATGGCCAGCGTCTCCCCCGCAGCCACCTGCAGGGCCACGCCATACAGCAC
>JAGOBT010000025.1 GCA_017999135.1 Burkholderiaceae bacterium | reverse complement strand
CAACGAGGCCCTGCGTGACTGGGTGACGAATGTGGAGAACACCTTCTACATCATCGGCACCGTGGCCGGCCCGCACCCCTATCCGATGATGGTGCGCGACTTCCAGCGGGTGATCGGCGATGAATGCCTGGTGCAGATGCCGCAGCAGATCGCCGAACTCGGTGGCCCCGCGGGCCAGCAGCCTGATGCCGTGATCGCCTGCGTGGGCGGCGGCAGCAATGCCATGGGCATCTTCTACCCCTACATCCAGCACGACAAGGTGCGCCTGATCGGCGTGGAAGCCGCCGGCCTGGGGCTGGATTCGGGCAAGCATTCCGCCAGCCTGAGCGCCGGCAGCCCGGGCGTGCTGCACGGCAACCGCACCTACCTGCTGCAGGACGACAACGGCCAGATCACCGAGACGCATTCGATCTCGGCCGGCCTGGACTACCCTGGCGTCGGCCCTGAGCATGCTTACCTGAAGGACATCGGCCGGGCTGAATACGTGGGCATCACCGACGACGAGGCGCTGGCCGCCTTCCACCGCCTGTGCCGCACCGAGGGCATCATCCCGGCGCTGGAATCCAGCCATGCGGTGGCCTATGCGATGAAGCTGGCCGCCACCATGCGGCCCGACCAGCACCTGCTGGTGAACCTGAGCGGCCGTGGCGACAAGGACATCGGCACCGTGGCCGACCTGTCGGGCGCTGACTTCTACTGCCGGCCGTCGTGCAAGGGGCAGTCGGTCAAGGGTGGTGTGCAAAGCATCGAGGTGCTGCGATGAGCCGCATCGGCAGCACGCTGGCCGCGTTGAAGGCCCAGGGCCGCCGGGCGCTGATTCCCTACGTCACCACCGGCGATCCGTCGGCCGACGCCACGCCCGGCATCATGCGGGCGCTGGCCGATGGCGGCGCCGACATCATCGAACTGGGAGTGCCGTTCTCCGATCCGTCGGCCGATGGCCCGGTGATCCAGCAGGCCGGAGAGCGGGCGCTGGCCCGTGGCATCGGCCTGGTGCAGGTGCTGGCCGCGGTGCGCGACTTCCGCCGCAGCAACACCAGCACGCCGGTGGTGCTGATGGGCTACGCCAACCCGGTGGAACGCTACGACCAGAAGCACGGCGCCGGCCGCTTCATCCGCGATGCGGCCGAGGCCGGCGTCGACGGCCTGTTGGTGGTGGACTACCCGCCGGAGGAGTGCGTGCAGTTCTCGGCCGATCTGCAGGCTGCCGGCATGGACCTGATCTTCCTGCTGGCACCCACCAGCACCGACCAACGCATCCAGGACGTGGCGAAGGTCGCCAGCGGTTACGTGTACTACGTGTCGCTCAAGGGCGTGACCGGTGCCGGTCACCTCGATGTGGGCGCGGTCGCCGAAGCCCTGCCACGCATCCGCCAGCATGTCAACGTGCCGGTTGGGGTAGGCTTCGGCATCCGTGATGCCGCCACGGCGCAGGCCGTCGGCGCGGTGGCGGATGCGGTGGTCATCGGCTCGCGCCTGGTGCAACTCTTGAACGAAGCGCCGCCCGGTGAGGTCGAAGCGGTTGCCAGGGCCTTCATGGCCGAGATCCGCGCCGCAATCGACACCTTGTGAACTTGCTGGAGAGCATCTGATGAGCTGGCTGGAAAAACTGCTGCCACCCAAGATCCAACAGACCGACCCGACCGAACGCCGGTCGGTGCCCGAAGGCCTGTGGGTGAAGTGCCCGGCCTGCGAAACGGTGCTCTACAACACCGACCTGGCGCAGAACGTCAATGTCTGCCCCAAGTGCGGCCACCACCACCGCATCGGCGCGCGCGAGCGGCTGGACGCCTTCCTGGACGCCGAAGGCCGCTGGGAGATCGGCCAGGAGGTGGTGCCGGTCGACCCGCTGAAGTTCAAGGACAGCCGCAAGTACCCCGAGCGGCTGAAGGACGCACTGGAAACCACCGGCGAGACCGATGCGCTGGTGGTCTTCGGCGGCGCGGTGATGAGCGTGCCGCTGGTCGCCGCCTGCTTCGAGTTCGACTTCATGGGCGGGTCGATGGGGTCGGTGGTGGGTGAGCGCTTCGTGCGCGGCGTGCATGCCGCCATCGAGCAGAAGGTGCCGTTCGTCTGCTTCACCGCCACCGGCGGCGCGCGCATGCAGGAAGGCCTGTTCAGCCTGTTCCAGATGGCCAAGACCAATGCCGCGCTGGGCCGGCTGGCGAAAGCCAAGCTGCCCTACATCAGCGTGCTGTGCGATCCCACCATGGGCGGCGTTTCAGCCAGCTTCGCCTTCGTGGGCGACGTGGTGATCGCCGAGCCGAAGGCGCTGGTCGGCTTTGCCGGCCCGCGGGTGATCGAGAACACGGTGCGCGAGAAGCTGCCCGAGGGCTTCCAGCGCGCCGAGTTCCTGATCACCAAGGGCGCGATCGACCAGATCGTCGACCGCCGGCAGTTGCGGCCCACCATCGCCAGCATGCTGGCCATGCTGCAGCGACAGAGCGCCGACGCGGTGAGCTGAGCGGCCCCGAACCGCATCCATCGGGCCCTGCGTGGGCCCGCTTTCTTTTCCGAGACCGCCATGAAGCAACCCCCTGACTCGCTGCGCTCGTTTCCCCCCGAGGGGGACGTCAGTTCCTTCGGAGCGGCCGTGCGGAACTGACATGACCCTGCCGACCACGCTCGACCAATGGCTCGCCCACTGCGAGCAGCTGCACCCCAAGACCATCGACATGACGCTGGATCGGGTGCGCCTGCTCTGCGACCGGCTGGGCTTGCGCTTCACCGTGCCGGTGGTGGCGGTGGCCGGCACCAATGGCAAGGGCTCGTCCTGCGCCATGCTGGAGGCGGTGGCCCTGCAGGCCGGCTACCGCGTCGGCCTGTACATCAAGCCGCACCTGGTGCACTTCAACGAGCGCTGCCGCATCAACGGCGAGATGGCCAGCGACGCGCTGCTGCTCGAACACTTCCAGGCGGTGGAGGCGGTGCGCGACGGCATCACGCTGACCTGGTTCGAATACACCACCCTGGTCATCATGCGGGCGCTGGCCCAGGCGCCGCTGGACCTGGTGATCCTGGAAGTGGGCATGGGCGGCCGGCTGGACGCGGTGAACGCGGTCGACGCCGACGTGGCGCTGATCACCAGCATCGCGCTCGACCACACCGAGTTCCTGGGTGACAACCGCGAGGCCATCGGCCGCGAGAAGGCCGGCATCATGCGCCCGGCGAAGCCAGTGGTGGTCAGCGATCCGCAACCGCCGGTCAGCCTGCAGGCCCGCGCCACCGAGCTGGGCGCCGACCTGCGCCAGCTGGGCGTGGACTTCAACTTCCAGGGTGACAAGCAGCAGTGGGGCTGGCGTGGCCGCAGCACCCGCTTCAACGGACTGGCCTACCCGGCGCTGCGCGGCGCCAACCAGCTGCTCAATGCCGCCGGTGTGCTGGCGGTGTTCGAGGCGCTGCGCGACCGGCTGCCGGTCAATGCCCAGGCCGTGCGCAACGGCCTGGCGATGGTGGAACTGCCCGGGCGCTTCCAGATCGTGCCGGGCCAGCCGACGCTGGTGCTGGACGTGGCGCACAACCCGCAGTCGGTGGCGGCGCTGGCGCTCAACCTCGACCAGATGGGCTTCTACCCGGCCACGCATGCCGTCTTCGGCGCCATGCGCGACAAGGATCTGGCCACGCTGCTGCCGCACCTGGCGCCGCTGGTCGACCACTGGCACCTGACCGATCTGCCCACGCCCCGCGCCGCCCGTGCCGACGAACTGGCGGGGCTGGTGCAGGCGGCGCTGGTGCAGGAAGTGCCGGCCGGCCGCACGGTGGGCATCCACACCCACCCCAGCCCCGACGCCGCCCTGCGCGCCGCAGCGGCCGCAGCAGACCCCGCTGATAGAATTGTGGTCTTCGGATCGTTCTTCACCGTGGGCGGTGTGCTGAAAGACGGCTTGCCCCGTCTGGCGGCCCGGCATCTGGGCTGACAGCAGCTTCGGGGCCGGCCCCGGCGGCCGCAACACCCTTTCACCACCACCGGCTGCGGCCCCTGCCCGCATGGGTCTGCTGTCACTCTTCCAACGCCAAACCGACCCTGCGGGCGACGCTCCGGCGGCCGAGCCCGATGCCGTGGCGGCGGCCCGCACCCGCGCCCGCCGCCGGCTGATCGGCGCGGCGGTGCTGCTGGGCATCGGCGTGATCGGCTTCCCGCTGTTGTTCGAAACCCAGCCCCGGCCGGTGCCGGTCAACATCCCGATCGAGATTCCGCGCAAGGACGGCGCGCCGCCGCTGGCCCCGCCCGGGCCCAGCCCGGTGCTGTCGGCGGCGTCGGCTGCGGTGGTGGTGCCCGATGCCGAGATGCCGCCCACCAAGCCGGCCGAAATCACCGAGCGCGCTGCCGATGCCGGGCGCGAGGTGCCGCCGCCGGCATCCGCCCCGGCAATGCCCCCGGCACGTGAGGCCGTGGCCGCCGCGCCCAAGCCAGTGCCGGCCGGGTCAAAGCCCGTGGCCGCCAGCGCCCCGGCGCCAGCCAGTGATGGCGCCCGTGCCCAGGCCTTGCTCGACGGCCAGCCGGCCAGCGCGGCCGGCAGCGTCCGCATGGTGGTGCAGGTGGGCGCCTACACCGAGCCCGCCAAGTTGAAGGAAGCGCGCCAGAAGGTCGAGCAGCTGGGCTTCAAGACCTACACCCAGGTGGTGGAGGTCGACGGCACCAAGCGCACCCGGGTGCGGGTGGGCCCGTTTGCCACCAAGGCCGAGGCCGACAAGGCGGCTGCCCGCATCAAGGCCAGCGGCCTGCCGGTGGCCATCCTCACGCTGTGATGGTCGACAACGCCCTGCCCACCTTCGGCTGGGTCGACTGGACTCTGCTGACGGTGCTGGCGCTGTCGGTGGTGGTGGGGCTGTGGCGCGGCCTGGTGTTCGAGCTGATGTCGCTGGTGGGCTGGGTGGTGGCCTATGTGGCCGCGCAGTTGTACTCGGCGCAAGTGGCGCCGCATCTGCCGATCGGGCTGCCGGGGTCGGCGCTGAACCTGGGCGCAGGATTTGCGCTCACCTTCGTCGGCGTGCTGATCGGCTGGACATTGCTGGCCCGCCTGGTGCGGCTGCTGGTGCACGCCACGCCGCTGACCCTGATCGACCGCACGCTGGGTGCCGCCTTCGGCCTGGCGCGCGGCGGCGTGCTGCTGCTGGCGCTGGCCACGCTGGTGGCCTTCACCCCGGCAGCGCGCAGCCAACCCTGGCAGGATAGCCAGGGCGCAGCCTGGCTGCGGGTGGCGCTGCAGGGCATCAAGCCGGTGCTGCCGGCCGAGGTGGCGCGATACCTATGACCCTCCCCCTACGCGCTGCGCGCGCCCCCTCAAGGGGGCAACGCCAGCGGCCCGGCAAAGCCGGTTCCGCGGCGTTCGCTTGGGTTCGTTACTTCAGCCTCCAGGACTTTCCACCATGTGCGGCATCGTAGGTGTCATCTCCAAAGCGCCGGTCAACCAGTTGATCTACGACGCGCTGCTGCTGCTGCAGCACCGTGGGCAGGACGCGGCCGGCATCGTCACCATGCAGGGCACGCAGTGCTTCATGCACAAGGCCCGCGGCATGGTGAAGGACGTGTTCCGCACCCGCAACATGCGCGCGCTGCCCGGCCCGGTGGGCCTGGGCCAGGTGCGCTACCCCACGGCCGGTAACGCCTTCAATGAAGAAGAAGCCCAGCCGTTCTACGTCAACGCGCCCTACGGCATCGTGCTGGTGCACAACGGCAACCTGACCAACGCCCACGCGCTGAAGACCGAGTTGTTCGACATCGACCGCCGCCACATCAACACCGGCAGCGACACCGAGGTGCTGATCAACGTGCTGGCCCACGAGATGGAGCGCAGCGGGCGCGACGTGCCGCTGACCCCCGAGTTGGTGTTCCGCGCCGTGCGGGCGGTGCACAAGCGCATCCGCGGCTCGTATGCAGTCATCGCGCTGATCGCCGGCTACGGGCTGCTGGCCTTTCGGGATCCGTACGGCATCCGGCCGCTTGTCTACGGTGTGGCCGACCTGCCGGCGGCCGAAGGCGGTGGCCGGGAGATCATGATCGCCAGCGAGACCGTGGCGCTCGAGGGCACCGGCCACACCACCGTGCGTGACGTGGCACCCGGTGAGGCGCTGTTCATCGACATGGCCGGCCAGGTGCATGCCCAGCAGTGCGCCGACGCGCCGCAGCTGCACCCCTGCATGTTCGAGTACGTGTACCTGGCCCGGCCCGATTCGGTGATCGACGGCATCTCGGTCTACCAGGCGCGGCTGAACCTGGGCGAGACGCTGGCCCAGCGGGTGATCAACACCATGCCGCCCAGCGACATCGACGTGGTGATCCCCATCCCCGAAAGCAGCCGGCCCAGCGCCATGCAGCTGGCACAGAAGATCGGCAAGCCTTACCGCGAGGGGTTCGTGAAGAACCGCTACGTGGGCCGCACCTTCATCATGCCGGGCCAGCAGGCGCGCAAGAAGAGCGTGCGCCAGAAGCTCAATGCCATCGGCGTGGAGTTCAAGGGCCGCAACGTGCTGCTCGTGGACGACAGCATCGTGCGCGGCACCACCAGCAAGGAAATCGTGCAGATGGCCCGCGAGGCCGGCGCACGCAAGGTCTACATGGCGTCGGCCGCACCGCCGGTGCGTTATCCCAATGTCTACGGCATCGACATGCCCACGTCGGAAGAACTGATCGCCCACAACCGCACCCTGGAGGAGATCCGCCAGTTCATCGGTGCCGACGCACTGATCTACCAGGACGTGGACGCGATGAAGCGGGTGGTGGGCGCGTTGAACCCGGCCATTGCCGGTTTCGAGGCCAGCTGCTTCGACGGCGAATACATCACCGGCGATGTCAGCGTGGCCGACTTCGCTGCCATCGAAGCCCAGCGCACTGCCGCCCGCCAGGACGACGAAGACAGCCACGCCCGCACCCGCCTGACGCTGCAGAGCCGCGCCGAGGCGCCCTGAGCCTGCCTTTCAACATGAGCGACCACGACCCCGAAGCCGCCCGCATCGCCCGCGCTCGGCTGCCTGATGGCTTGCGACCCGAGACGCTGGCGGTGCGCACCGCCATGGCGCCCAGCCAGCACGGCGAGAATTCCGAGGCGCTGTTCCTCAGCACCGCCTTCATCCAGCCCGATTCCGAGACGTCGGCCAGGCGCTTCGCCAACAACGAGGATTTCACCTACGGCCGTACCAGCAATCCGACGACCCGCAGCTTCGAGGCGCGGCTGGCGGCGATGGAAGGCGCCGAGGCGGCGATCGCCACGTCCACCGGCATGAGCGCCATCCTGCTGCTGGTGATGGGGCTGCTGAAGGCGGGTGACCATGTCGTGTGCTCGCGCTCGGTGTTCGGCTCCACCATCGGCCTGCTGGGCAAGGAGTTCGCCAAGTTCGGCGTCGAGACCACCTTTGTCTCACAGACTGACCTGGCCGAGTGGCGTGAGGCGCTGAAGCCCACCACCAAGCTGCTGTTCGCTGAGACACCCACCAACCCGCTGACCGAGGTGTGCGACATCGCGGCGCTGGCCGGCATTGCCCATGGCCATGGCGCGTTGCTCACGGTGGACAACACCTTCTGCTCGCCGGCACTGCAGCGGCCGCTGGCCCTGGGCGCCGATCTGGTGATGCATGCCGCCACCAAGTACCTGGACGGGCAGGGCCGGGTGATGGCGGGCGCGCTGGCCGGGCCGAAGAAGCTGATCGTCGACGTGTTCGCGCCGACCCTGCGCACCGTCGGCATGACGCTCGCGCCGTTCAACGCCTGGGTGGTGCTCAAGGGCATGGAGACGCTGAACCTGCGCATGAAGGCGCAGAGCGAAGGCGCGCTGGCAGTGGCGCGCTGGCTGGAGGCGCACCCTGCCGTCACCCGCGTGCACTACCCCGGGCTGCCCTCGCACCCGCAGCATGCGCTGGCCATGGCGCAGCAAAGCGGCCTGGGCGGCGCGGTGGTGTCGTTCGACGTGCGGGCCGATTCGCCGGAGGCCGCCCGCGCTGCGGCCTTCCGCGTCATCGACAGCACCCGGGTGCTGAGCATCGCCACCAACCTGGGCGACACCAAGTCCATCATCACCCACCCGGCCACCACGTCGCACGGCCGCCTCACCGAGGCGCAGCGCCAGGCCGCCGGCATTGGCCAGGGGCTGGTGCGTCTGGCCGTCGGCCTGGAGCATGTGGACGACATCACCGACGACCTGCAGCGCGGCCTGGGCCTCTGTTGAAACCTCTTCCATGACCACTCCCACCGTCCGCACCCGCATTGCCCCGTCGCCCACCGGCTTCCTGCACCTGGGCACCGCCCGCACCGCGCTGTATTCCTGGGCCTATGCGCGCCACCATGGCGGCCAGTTCGTGCTGCGCATCGAAGACACCGACGTGGCCCGCAGCACGCAGGATTCGGTGGACCAGATCCTGGCGTCGATGCGCTGGCTGGGGCTCACCTACGACGAGGGCCCGGTCTACCAGATGCAGCGCCTGGCGCGCTACCACGCGGTGGTCGAGCAGATGATCGCCGCCGGCACCGCCTACCGCTGCTGGTGCACGCCCGCCGAGCTGGACGCGATGCGCGAGGCCCAGAAGGCCCGCGGCGAAAAGACCGGCTACGACGGCCGCTGGCGCCCGGCGCCGGGCAAGCTGCTGCCGGCAGTGCCCGATGGCGTGCAGCCGGTGGTGCGCTTCGCCAACCCGCCCGACGGCGTGGTGACCTGGAACGACCTGGTCAAGGGCCCAATCAGCATCAGCAACACCGAGATCGACGATCTGATCATCCTGCGGCCCGATGGCGTGCCGACCTACAACTTCGCCGTGGTGGTCGACGACTGGGACATGGGCATCACCCATGTCTTCCGGGGTGACGAGCACATCAACAACACGCCCTGGCAGATCAACATCTTCAACGCCCTGGGCGCGCCGCTGCCGCAGTTCGGCCACTGCCCGGTGATCCTGGGCGAGGACGGCCAGAAGCTGAGCAAGCGCCGCGGCGCCGTCAGCGTGACGGCCTACGAGGAGAACGGCTACCTGCCCGAGGCCATGCTGAACTACCTGGCCCGCCTGGGCTGGAGCCACGGCGACGACGAACTGTTCAGCCTGTCGCAGATGGTGGCCTGGTTCGACGGCAGCCACCTCAGCAAGAGCCCGGCACAGTGGGACGCGGCCAAGCTCACCTGGGTGAACGCCCACTACATCAAGCAGGCCGACGACGCGCGCCTGGCCGGCCTGGTGGCAGCGCAGCTGGCCGGCCGCGGGCTGGCCGTGGCGGCAGACGACCGGCTGGCCGCGATGTGTGCGCTGTTCAAGGACCGCTGCAACACCACGGTCGATCTGGCCGATTGGCTGCAGATGTACTTTGCGCCGGTCACGCCAACGGCCGAAGACTTGGCCGCCCACCTGACTGACATGGTGCGCCCGGCGCTGGTCAGCCTGCGCGACCGGCTGGCCGCCTGCCCCTGGGACAAGGCCGGCATCGCGCTGGCCCTGAAGGACACCCTGGCGGAGCACAAGCTGAAGATGCCGTTGCTGGCCATGCCGCTGCGTGCGCTGCTGTGCGGGCGCACGCAAACGCCGTCGGTCGACGCGGTGGTGGCGCTGTTTGACCGCACCACCGCTCTGGCACGCTTGCAGCACGTCTGAGGCCTGTGCTATAGTCATGGACTCGCTTGAACAGCGCCGGGGGTATAGCTCAGCTGGGAGAGCGCTTGCATGGCATGCAAGAGGTCAGCGGTTCGATCCCGCTTACCTCCACCAACTTTCTAAGTTGCTGGCGCTGTTCAAACGATGTCGTGAATACCAGTCCCCTTCGTCTAGAGGCCTAGGACACCACCCTTTCACGGTGATTACAGGGGTTCGAATCCCCTAGGGGACGCCAGATTCACTGCCCGCATGCATGCGGCGGTGGCAAGCAAAGAGCACTTCGGTGCTCTTTTTTGTTGTTGGCAGCGGCACGGCAGTTGTCGCCAGCGGGCTATCGCCGCGTGCGCGGGCCTGGATGATGGGGGCTCCATCACTGCCCGCAGGTGCCCCATGCCCGACACACCCACCCTGGATCTGGCCACGCTGGTCGACGACCTGTTCCGCCTGCTGCGGCTCAAGACCACGCCCATCGCCATGCAGTTGTTCGAGCGGGTGGACGACATGCTGGCCGTGCCCAGGATCCGCCGACCCAAGGGCACGGTGCACACCACCGACCAGATCGTGGGTCAGGCCGCCCGCCTGGGCTTCACCGTCGGCATCACGGTCGATGACCTGGTGGGCCAGCAGTGCGGCGCGGTGATCGGCCTGGCCCCGCAGGACGCCACCTTCCAGGCCGGCCAGGCCTTCACCGGCGTGTGGTTTGCCACCCCGGCCGATGCCGCCGCCCACCAGCAGGCGATGACCTGCGTGCCGCACGGCCGCTACACCGCGATGGCGGTGTCGCCACTGGCCGCCGGCCGGCTGCCGGCGCCCGACATCGCCCTGGTCTACGCCAACCCGGCGCAGATGATCCTGCTGATCAACGGCCTGCAGTGGGCGGGCTACAAGAAGCTGGAATGGGGCGCGGTGGGCGAATCGGCCTGTGCCGACAGCTGGGGCCGGGCGCTGGCCACCGGAGAGCCCAGCCTCGCGCTGCCGTGCTTCCCTGAGCGGCGCTATGGCGGCGTGCCCGATGAAGAACTGCTGATGGCGTTGAAGCCCGCGCAGCTGGCCCAGGCTGTCGAAGGCTTGAAGCGCCTGTCGGCCAACGGTCTGCGCTACCCGATTCCGCCCTATGGCGTGCAGAACGACGTGCGCGCCGGCATGGCCGCCAGCTACGGCGCGCGCTGATTCCGCTGATCGGGGCTTCAGGTTTGGTGCCAGTCTGCCGATAGAAAGGTGAGGTCCCTGCATCGCAGCTGGATGCAGGGGCAGCAGCACCTCGTCCGCACCTCCACCGGCCTGCATCCGCAGGCCGACTGCCAGCCTGACCCGCCATGACCATTCTGCAAGCCTCGCACTTCACCGATGCCGCCTTGCTGCCGGCGTTGCAGCAGTTGTCCGACGCCGACCTGGACGCACTGGAATTCGGCGTGATCGGCATCGACGCCGCTGGCCTGGTGCGGCGCTACAACACGTGGGAATCGCGCATGGCGGGCCTGTCGCCGCAACGGGTGCTGGGCCACCCGCTGTTCACCGTGGTGGCGCCGTGCATGAACAATTTCATGGTGGCACAACGCTTCGCCGACGCTGCCACCCAGGCGCTGCCGCTGGACATGACCATCGACTACGTGCTGACGCTGCGCATGCGGCCGGTCAAGGTCCAGCTGCGGCTGCTGTCGCAGCCCGGTGAAGGCATGCGCTATGTGCTGGTGCAGCGCCCGTCCTGACCGACGCGATGGACGACCAGGCCGCACAGGAGCACGAGGCGCTGCTCCAGTTCTTGTACATGGCGCCGATCGGCCTGGTGCAGGCCCGGCCTGACGGCGAGATCCTGATGGTCAACCCGCTGTGCGCCCAGCTGCTGATGCCGCTGGTGCCCGACGGCGCACTGGACAACCTGTTCACCGCCCTGCAGGCGGTGGCACCCGACCTGGCACACCGCGCCGCCAGCTTCGCCGGCAGCCACGGGATGGTGTGCGAGGGGGTGCACCTGCACATCGGCGGCGCCGGCGGGCCGAACACCGGATCGCAGGTGCTGTCGCTCACCCTGCTCAAGCTCGACAGCGACCGGCTGATGGCCGTGCTCAGCGACGTGACGCAGTCCGTGCAGCGCGACCGCGCCCTGCGCCACAGCCAGGCGTGGATCCACTCCATCGCCAGCAGCATCCATGACTACGCCCTGCTGTCGCTGGACGCTGCCGGGCAGGTCACGGCCTGGAACGCCAGCGTCGAGCGGCTGAGCGGGCACGACAGCGCCGCTGTTCTCGGCCAGTCGATGGCCCTGTTCTACCCGGACGGCCAGATGCCCGCACAGCGCCTGGCCGACCGCCTGCACGAAGCCGACCTGCACGGCTGGACGCTGGACGAAGGCTGGCGCTGCCGCGCCGATGGCAGCTGCTTCTGGGGCAGCTGTCTGATTGCGCCGCTGCATGCGCCGGGCGACGACCGGCCGGCGGACCGCGCCTACAGCCTGATCATTCGCGACATCACCGAGCGGCGCGAGGCCAACGAGGCGCTGCGCCGGTCGGTGCTGTGCGACCACCTCACCGGCCTGGCCAACCGGCGTGCCTTCTTCGAAGCCGCCGAGCTGGAACTGCACCGCTGGCAGCGCCAGCCCCGGCCGCTGGCGCTGGTGGCCTTCGACGCCGACCACTTCAAGCAGATCAACGACCGCCACGGCCATGCGGCGGGCGACGCGGTGCTGCGCCACCTGGCCGCCGGCCTGGGTGCCACCTTCCGCAACCTGGACCTGGTGGCCCGCAGCGGCGGCGAAGAGTTTCTGGTGCTGCTGCCCGGCACCACCCTGGACGGCGCGGTGGCAGCCGCCCGGCGCTTGTGCCAGACCATGGCCGACCGGGCGGTGCAGGTGGACGGCCTGCCGATCCGCTGCACCCTGAGCGCTGGCGTGGCCGCGATGGATGGCGACGTGGACAGCCTGGCCATGCTGATGCAGCGGGCCGACCTGGCGCTCTACCAGGCCAAGGCCCTGGGCCGCAACCGTGTGGAATGCTGGCAGCCCGGGCTGCAGCATGCCGCCCATGCCGCCCTCGCTGGCTGACGGCCCATGCAAGCACCGGCACCGGAGCAGGTGGCCTACGAGGCCTTGATCGAGTTTCTCTACCGTGCGCCCATCGGCCTGCTGCAGGCGCGGCCCGACGGCGAGGTGACGATGATCAACCCGATGTCGGCGCAGCTGCTGATGCCGCTGGTGCCCACCGGTGACCTGGGCAACCTGTTCGATGTGCTGGCCCCGGTGGCCCCGGGGCTGCGGGCGCTGGCGGCACAGCACACCACGCCGGGCAGTGTGGTGTGCGACGCCCTGCGCCTGCCGCTGCCCGCGGCGGCGGGGCGGCCCCCGCAGACGCTGGCGCTGAGCATCACCCGCCTCGACGATGCCACCCTGATGTGCAGCCTGAGCGACGTCAGTCACGCCGTGCGCGAGGAGCAGCACCGCCTGGCCGCCCAGCGGCGCGACCTGGGCCGCACCGACGCGCTGACCGCGCTGCCCAACCGGGCCGTGGTGCGCGAGCACATTGCCCGCATGCTGGCACTGCAGCAGGACAAGCCCGACCTCTCCATGGCCGTGCTGTTCATCAACATCGACCGCTTCAACCAGGTCAACCTGGCCCACGGCGCTGCGCAGGGTGATGCCGTGCTGCGGCAGATGGCCCAGCGCCTGGGCGCCACGCTGCGCCCGGGCGACGCGGTGGGCCGGGCAGTGCCGCCGGCGTCGACGGCGGCACGCCTGGGCGGCGATGAATTCGTGGTGGTGCTCGAAGGCCTGCGCGGCGCCGACGACGCGCAGCGCATCGCCAGGCGCCTGGTCGACGCGCTGTCGCGGCCGTACGACATCGATGGTCTGGTGCTCCACCTGGGAGTCAGCGTGGGCATCAGCCTGGGCGGCTCGGCGCCCGATGCCGACGCCGACAGTGTGCTGCAGGACGCCGGCATCGCCATGCGCGAAGCCAAGCGCGCCGGCGGTGGCCGGCATGCGGTGTTCGACCCCGCCATGAAAGTGCGGGCCACCTACCGCGGCCTGGTGGAAACCGAACTGCGCCAGGCACTCGACCAGGGCGAGCTGTTCGTGGTCTACCAGCCCATCGTCGCCCTCGGAGGCGGCAGCGCCGTGGGGGTGGAAGCGCTGGTGCGCTGGCAGCACCGGCTGCGGGGCATGGTGCCACCGCTGGCGTTCATCGACATCGCCGAGCAGACCGGGCTGATCGGTGCGCTGGGCGTGTTCGTGCTGGAGACGGCCTGCCGGCAGTTCATGCAATGGCGGCAGGCGCTGGGGGCGCTGGCGCCGCAGGGCCTGTCGGTGAACCTGTCGCGCGCGCAACTGGCCGACCCGCAACTGGTGGCCCAGGTGCAGCGGGCCCTGCGGGCCAGTGCCATGCCGGCCACAGCCCTGCAGCTGGAAGTGACCGAGAGCCTGGCCGCGCAGGACGACACGGTGCGCGACCGCCTGCAGGCCCTGAAGGCGCTGGGCCTGAGCTTGGCGCTCGACGACTTCGGCACCGGCTACTCCTCGCTGTCCAGCCTGCACCAGTTGCCGGTGGATCTGGTGAAGATCGACCGGTCGTTCGTCAGCCAGCTGGAGACCAGCGCCCACCACCGCGCGCTGGTGAAGGCCACGGTGGAAGTGGCGCAGAGCCTGGGCATGGGCACGGTGGCTGAGGGCATCGAGACGCCCGGCCAGGCGCAGGTGCTGCAAGCGCTGCAGAGCCAGAAGGGCCAGGGCTACT
>JAGOBT010000423.1 GCA_017999135.1 Burkholderiaceae bacterium | reverse complement strand
GATGTCGCCCTGGCCACCGCGCATGAACAGCAGTGCGGTGGCGCCGTTGATGACGATGCCCACGCTGGCCACGGCGATCAGCGTCCAGCCCTGGGTGGGCTCGGGCGCGCCCAGGCGCTGCACCGCCTCCCAGCCCAGCGAGCCCATGGCCACCAGCAGCAGCAGCGCATTGGCCAGCGCCGCCAGCAGGCCGGCGCGCTGCCAGCCATAGGTGTGGCGGGCGTCGGCGGCGCGCCTGGCGGCCACCGCGGCGGCCCAGGCCAGCACCAGGCCGGCCACGTCGCTCAGGTTGTGGCCGGCATCGGCCAGCAGGGCCAGTGAATTGACGCGCCAGCCGTAGAAGGCTTCCACCGCCACGAAGGCGATGTTCAGGGTGATGCCGATGGCGAAGGCGCGGTCGAAGCTGGCGGGTGCGTGCGCATGGCCGTGGCCGTGGCCGTGGTGTGCATGCGCGCCGGCCGGCGGGTGGGCGTGGCCAGGCGCAGCAGCGTGCGCATGCCCGTCGCCGTGCCCGTGGGCATGGCCGTGGTGGTCATCGTGGTGGTGGTTGGGCATCGGCGGAGGTGGCCGGATCATGCCGCAGGCGGATCGCCATCAGCGCCGCAAAGGCCACCAGCCCCAGCGCGCCCGACAGCCACAGCGCGCCGCGCCCCCAGCGGTCCAGCGCCAGGCCGAAAACGAAGGGCGCGCTGGCCTGCGCCACGCGGGCCGGCATCATCAGCCAGCCCTGGCGCGCGCCGTAGCCCTGCGCGCCGAACAGCACCAGCGGCAGCGTGCCCTTGGCGATGGTGAGGATGCCGTTGCCTGCGCCGTGCAGCACCGCGAACAGCGCCGCCGCCGGTGCACCCGCCAGCAGCAGCACCGCGATGCCCAGCGGATGCGCCAGCGACGACAGCCGCGCCGACAGCAGCGGGTGCACCCGCCGCAAGACGCCGAATTCCAGCACCCGCCCGGCCACCTGGGCCGGCCCCACCAGCGCGCCCACGCCGATGGCCACCGCCAGCGTGGCGCCCACGCTCTGCAGCAGCTGCGGCAGGTGGGTGGCCCAGGCCGTGCCGACGAACATGCTGACGGCGAAGAACAGGCTCAGCAGCGCCACCAGCGCGCGCTGCGACGTGGCGGCGGCCGGCTGCACCGGCGGTGGCGCCGCCGCGGCGGAGGCTGGCGTGGGGGCCGCCGTGGTGGGTGGGGCCACCCGCGGCAGCAGCGCATTCAGCGGCAGCCCCACCAGCAGGTGCAGCGCGGCCCAGCCCAGGCAGGCGCCGCGCCAGCCGTGCTGGCTGAGCATCCAGGCGCTGAGCGGCCAGCCCACGGTGCTGGCAAAGCCGGCGATCAGCGTGATGCCGGTGATCGGGTTGCGCGCGGCCTGGCCGTACAGCCGCACCAGGGTGGCGAAGGCCGCCTCGTACAGGCCGGCGCCCATGGCCACGCCCAGCACCGCCCAGGCGGCGAACAGGCCCCATGGCCCCTGGGCCAGGGCCAGCAGCACCAGGCCCAGCGCGAAGATGCCGTTGCAGCCCAGCAGCACCGGCCGGCCACCCACCCGGTCGATGGCGCGGCCGGCGGCCGGGCCCACCGCGGCCGAGACCACCAGCGCCAGCGAGAAGGCCAGGTACACCATCGGCGGCGGCAGCCCCAGGTCGGTGGCCATCGGGTGGGCCAGCACGGCGGGCAGGTAGAACGACGAGCCCCAGGACAGCGTCTGCGCCAGGCCCAGCAGGGCCACCGGCCGCGCCCGGCCGCCGGCCGCCTGGCTGAAGCGGGTCCAGGCCATCAGGCGCGGGCATCGTGGAACATCGTGTGGCGATTGTAGGAAGCACCCGTGTGCCCCCCGGCGGGCCGCAGCCTGGCGGCCGGATCAGGCTGCCGCCGTCCCGCCTGCCGGCGCAGCCGCAGCCGGCCAGGCCACCGTCACCGACAGCCCGCCCAGCGTGGCCGACCGGCCCACCGCCACCGTGGCGCCCTGCGCCGCGGCGATGCGCCGCACGATCGACCAGCCCAGGCCGCTGCCGTCCTGCCCGCTGCCCAGCACGCGGAAGAAGCGCTCGCCCAGCCGCGCCAGGTCGGCCTCGGCCAGGCCGGGGCCGCTGTCGTCCACCTGCAGCTGCACCTGGCCGCCGCTGCGCTGCACCGCCACCCGCACCTCGGCGCCGGCCGGGCTGTAGCGCAGTGCGTTGTCGACCAGGTTGCGCAGCAGCACCGCCAGCAGCGCGTCGCTGCCGGGCACCAGGCAGCCGGGGCTGGCCTCCAGGCCCAGGGTCTGGCCCTGGTCGATGGCGCACGGCGCCAGGTCGCCCACCACCCGCTGCGCCAGCGCGCCCAGGTCGAGCAGGGCGGTGATGGGGGCGGCGCCGGCCTCCAGGCGCGACAGCGTCAGCAGCTGGTCGACCAGCCGGGTGGCGCGGTCGCAGCCGGCCAGGGTGGCGCGCAGCGCATGGGCGCGGGCGCCGCCGTCGGTCTCGGCCAGGGCCACCTGGGCCTGGGTGCGGATGGCGGCGATGGGCGTGCGCAGCTCGTGCGCCGCGTCGGCGGTGAAGCGGCGCTCGGCGGCCACCATCGCGGTGATGCGCTCGAACAGCCGGTTCAGTGCGTCGAGCATGGGTTGCATCTCGGCAGGCGCGCCGGGCACCTGCACCGGCGCCAAGCCCTGCGGGTCGCGGGCAGCCAGGGTGTGCCCCAGCGCGCGCAGTGGCGCGGTGCCGCGCCGCACCGCCCACCAGATGGCCAGCGCCAGCAGTGGCAGGGCCACGGCCATCGGCCACAGCATGCCACGCAGCACCGCCCACAGGATGTCTCCGCGGCTGTCGGCCTGCTCGCCGACGAACACCCGGACGTCGCGATCGGCCCCCTGCGCCACGAACACCCGCCACGGTGCGCCGGCCAGCTGCACGTCATGGAAGCCCAGGCCCAGGCCGGCCTGGCGCGCGGCAGTCTTGCCACCGTGGCGAGGGCGCTCATCGTCATCGTCGTCATGGTGCGCACGCGCGCGGTCGCGTTCTCGCGCGGTGGCCAAGGCGTCGGGCGCCAGCTGCACCATCGGCGCGGCCGGCGCGTTGGCCGAGCGGGCCACCAGCTGGCCTTCATGCCAGACCTGGAAGGCCACCCGTGGCGCATAGCGGTGCAGCTGCGGCGCGTCCTGGGTGTGGTCGTCGTCATGCGGCGCACCGGCCTGCTGCACCACCAGCAGCGCTGCAGCCTGCGCCAGGTGGCCGTCGAGCAGTTCGTCCAGCTCATGCTGCACGTCGGCCCAGGTGGACGCGGCCGTGGCCACCCACACTGCCACCACCGCGGCCAGCAGCAGGGCCAGCAGGCGGCGCTGCAGCGACGGTGGCCGGCGCGTGCTCACCCATTGTGGCCGGTTGTGGCGGCCGGCCTGGGCAGCAGGTAGCCCACGCCGCGCACTGTCTGGATGCAGTCGGCGCCGAGCTTCTTGCGCAGGTGGTGGATGTGCACCTCCACGGCATTGCTCTCGACCTCGCGGCCCCAGCTGTACAGGTGCTGTTCCAGCTGCTCGCGTGACAGCACCCGGCCGGCGTTGAGCATCAGCGCCTGCAGCAGGTCGAATTCACGCGTGGACAGCAGCACCGGCTCGCCGTCGCGCTGCACCGTGCGGGCGGCCGGGTCCAGTTGCAGGCCACCGGCCTGCAGCAGCTCTTGCGGCTGGCCGGCGGCGCGGCGCACCAGGGCGCGCAGCCGTGCGGCCAGTTCGTCCAGGTCGACCGGCTTCACCACGTAGTCGTCGGCGCCGGTGTCCAGGCCCTTGATGCGGTCGGGCACGGCATCCCGCGCGGTCAGCACCAGCACCGGCAGGGTGACGCCGGCAC
>JAGOBT010000422.1 GCA_017999135.1 Burkholderiaceae bacterium | reverse complement strand
CCACCGCACGGTTGTGCGACAGACGCCGCACCTTGGCAATGCACGAGAGCATGCTCTCCAGCCGCGTGGTGCTGCCGGCCAAGATGCCCACCAGATCGAACCATTCGTCCTTGATCCTGTCCTCGAACCCGGCGGCCTGCGGGTCCATCACCCCGACCACTTCCCAGCCCGCGCGGGCAAAGAACTCGGCCACCATCGACAGACCGAAGGTGTGCTGGTCACCCGGGGCGGGCATCAGCAGCGCCCGCCGCCCACCTGCCGGCGGGTCGATCTCGGTGCCGAAGGCGGTGCTCAGCCCACGCATGATCTGCTGCAGCCGGCCCATGCCCACGGTGACATCGGCAAAGTGGCAACGGTCGTCGTCCCACAATTCTCCCAGATGCCGCGCGGCCGGAGCCAGCAGGCCGACGTAGAGCGATTCCACGCTGACGCCGCGCGCACGCAAGGCGGCCAACTGGGCCTGGATGGCGCTGTCGTCGCGGCCCATCACGTGGGCCGTGAAGGCTTCCACCTCGGCACGGCTGGGCAGGTGGGCCTCGGCATTGGAGGCCGGCGCCTGCGCGTGGGCACGCACCAGGCGCGGAATGATGTCGCGCTCGATCGTGTCGACCAGACGTGACAGCCGCTCTTCCACGGCCGGGCGCTGGCTGGCCAGGCTGGCCCAGGCGGCATGACCCTGGTGGGCGTTGACCGACTGCATCTCGGCCCAGCAATCAGGCTGTTCGCCCGGGTGCCAGTCGGGGGCAGGAGCATCGCTGGTGCTCGTTTTCTCTCTTTGGATGCGGCTCACTGCGATCTCCTCAACCAGGGTGCCAAGTGCAGCCGTCACCAGACCGGCAGGCTCTGCGGGCGCCCGGGCAGTCGTCTGGCGTCTGTCTTTCGGAACTCGGAACGAATGTCAGTCCCTCCCCTGGGCCCGTCAAGTGGGGGTCAAAGCCGAGTTGATCACAAGGTTAATGTCAGGCAGGAAAGACGTCAACCCGGAGTGACACTTTGCGGGCGCCCCTCTAGATTGCGGTCCATGCCCAGTCTCCGGACCAGCCCCGTTCTGCGCCCCGCCCAGAACCACATCCCCCGCCTGCCGCTGTACACCCCTGAGCAGCGCGCCCGCCGCGACGCCAGCAAGTGGACATTGGTGCAGGGTCTGCTTGCGCCGGTGCAGTTCCTGGTGTTTGCCTTCAGCCTGGTGCTGGTGCTGCGCTACCTGGCCACCGGCCAGGGCCTGGAGGCGGCCACGTTGTCGGTGGTGGTGAAGACGCTGACGCTCTACACCATCATGGTCACCGGGTGCATCTGGGAAAAGGTCGTCTTCGGCCAATACCTGTTCGCGCCCGCCTTCTATTGGGAAGACGTGTTCAGCATGCTGGTGCTGGCGCTGTACACGGCCTACCTGGCGGCGCTGTACACCGGCGCGCTCGACGGGCGCGGCCAGATGCTGCTGGCCCTGGCGGCCTATGCCGCCTACCTGATCAACGCCGGCCAGTTCGTCTGGAAGCTGCGCATGGCCCGGCTCGACATGGCGCGCGCCGACGCCGCGCTGGCAGGAGCCGCCCCATGAGCGCCGTGATCCCGATCCAGGCTGACACCGGCTGCAGCGACGCCCCGGTGCTGCGCGAGCGCGGCCAGCGCGAGGTGTTCTGCGGCCTCACCGGCATCGTCTGGCTGCACCGCAAGATCCAGGACGCGTTCTTCCTGGTGGTGGGCTCGCGCACCTGCGCGCACCTGCTGCAGTCGGCTGCCGGCGTGATGATCTTCGCCGAGCCACGCTTTGCCACCGCCATCATCGACGAGCGTGACCTGGCCGGCCTGGCCGACGCGCAGGACGAGCTCGACCGCGTGGTGCAGCAGCTGCTGGCCCGCCGGCCCGAGATCAAGCTGCTGTTCCTGGTGGGCAGCTGCCCGTCGGAAGTGATCAAGCTCGACCTGTCGCGCGCCGCCCAGCGCCTGTCGGCCCGGCACCTGCCGAATGTGCGGGTGCTCAGCTATTCAGGCAGCGGCATCGAGACCACCTTCACCCAGGGCGAGGACGCCTGCCTGGCCGCCTTGGTGCCCGAGATGCCGGCGGCTGCTGCCACGGCACCGCCCACGCTGCTGGTGGCCGGTGTGCTGGCCGACGTGGTCGAAGACCAGTTCCAGCGCCTGTTTGCCGCGATGGGCCTGGGCCCGGTGCAGTTCTTCCCGCCGCGTCGCGCCGGCGCGCTCCCGGCCATCGGGCCGAACACCCGGCTGCTGCTGGCCCAGCCCTTCCTGGCCGACACCGCCCGGGCGCTGGAAGCGCGCGGCGCGAAGCGCCTGGTGGCGCCGTTCCCGCTGGGGGCCGAGGGCACCGAGGCCTGGCTGCAGGCCGCCGCCACCGCCTTCGGCATTGCGCCGGCGGTGTTCCAGCAGGCCATCGGCCCGGCCAAGGCCCGCGCGCTGCAGGCCACCGCGGCCCACCGCCCGCGCCTGGCCGGTCAGCGCATCTTCTTCTTCCCCGATTCGCAGCTGGAGCTGCCGCTGGCGCGCTTCCTGTCGCGCGAAATGGGCATGCAGCTCACCGAGGTGGGCACGCCCTACCTGCACCGCAGCCACATGGCCGCCGAGCTGGCGCTGCTGCCCGCCGGCACCACGCTGTCCGAAGGCCAGCATGTGGACAGCCAGCTCGACCGCTGCCGCGCCCTGGCGCCTGATCTGGTCGTCTGCGGCCTCGGCCTGGCCAACCCGCTGGAGGCCGAGGGCATGGCCACCAAGTGGTCGATCGAGCTGGTGTTCAGCCCGATCCAGGGCTTCGACCAGGCCGGCGACCTGGCCGAACTGTTCGCCCGCCCGTTGCTGCGCCGCCACAAGTTGGGCATCCCCCCGGCTGTGCGCGTCGCCGCCTGACAGGTTCTGCCCCATGCAGCTCACGCTCTGGACCTACGAAGGACCGCCGCACGTCGGCGCCATGCGCATCGCCACCGCGATGCAGGACGTGCACTACGTGCTGCACGCACCGCAGGGCGACACCTACGCCGACCTGCTGTTCACGATGATCCAGCGCAGCGACAAGCGCCCGCCGGTCACCTACACCACCTTCCAGGCGCGTGACCTGGGTGGCGACACCGCCGAGCTGTTCAAGACCGCCGCCCAGGATGCCTACGAGCGCTTCCAGCCGGCCGCGATGCTGGTGGGCTCGTCGTGCACGGCCGAACTGATCCAGGACGACCCGGGCGGCCTGGCGCAAGCCCTGGCCCTGCCGCTGCCGGTGGTGCCGCTGGAGCTGCCCAGCTACCAGCGCAAGGAAAACTGGGGCGCCGCCGAAACCCTCTACCAGCTGGTGCGCCACCTGTGCCCGGCGCCGGCGCAGCGGCCCCAACGGCCCGATCCCAGCGCCCCGCGCCCGGCCGGCCAGCGCCCGCGCTGCAACCTGCTGGGTGCCACTGCGCTGGGCTTCCGCCACCGCGACGACGTGACCGAAGTCACCCGCCTGCTGGCCCGCCTGAGCGTGGACGTGCATGTCAGCGCGCCCCAGGGTGCCAGCGTGGCCGACCTGCGCCGCCTGGCCGAGGCCGATTTCAACGTGGTGCTGTACCCCGAGATCGCCGGCACCGCTGCCGCCTGGCTCAAGCGCACCCATGCGCTGCCGCACACCACCGTCGTGCCCATCGGCATGGGTGCCACGCGCGACTTCATCGCCGAGGTGGCCCAGCTGGCCGGTGTCGATGCCGCGCCGTTGCTCGCCGAGATCAACGCCGACATGGGTGCCGGCGGCACGCGGGCACCCTGGTATGCGCGCTCGGTCGACAGCACCTACCTCACCGGCAAGCGGGTGTTCGTGTTCGGCGATGCCAGCCATGCGGTGGCCGC
>JAGOBT010000421.1 GCA_017999135.1 Burkholderiaceae bacterium | reverse complement strand
GTCTGGAAGCGCACCCGTGTCACCAGCCCGATGCCGAACCACACCAGCACCGCCAGGTAGGCCAGCGCGGTGGTGGTGATGACCCAGCGCACGGTGGTCAGCCAGGCGCCGCGCGCGGTGCGCAGCATCAGGTCCACCGACACCAGCGCGCCGCGGCGGAAAGCCACCACCGTGCCCAGCATCACCATCCAGATCAGCAGCCGGCGCATCGACTCTTCCGTCCAGGTGCTGGGCTGCGACAGGACGAAGCGCGCCACCACCTGCCACAGGCCCAGGGCAGAGATGACGGCCAGCAGCCCACAGGCCAGGGTCCAGGCGGCGCTGGTGATCCAGCGGTCGAGGGTGAGGATGGTGTGGCGCATGGGCGGCCTCCACCCCCGGGCCGCAGTGCGGCCGGGGGCGTCAGGGAACAACGGACAGGCTTACTTGACGGCCTGGACAGCGGCGATCTTGTCGGCGCCGAACTCCTTGGCGAACTCGGCATAGGCCGGTGCCACCGCCTTGCGGAAGCTCTCGCCATTGACCTGCTCGACCACCTGCATGCCGTCCTTCTTCAGCTGGGCGATGCCGTTGGCCTCGTCGTCGTTGACCTTCTTGCGTTGCGCCGCGCCACCCTTGATGGCGGCCTCGGTGAACACCTTCTTGTCGGCGTCGCTCAGCTTGCTCCACACGTTGGGCGACAGGATGATCACCGCCGGCGAGTAGACATGGCCGGTCAGCGACAGGTGCTTCTGCACCTGGCTGAACTTGCTGGCCAGGATCACCGGGATCGGGTTCTCCTGCCCGTCGACCGTGCCCTGCTGCAGCGCGGTGAACAGCTCGGGGAAAGGCATGGGCGTGGGCAGGATGCCGAAGGTCTTGTAGCCGGCCATGTGCACCTTGTTCTCCATGGTGCGCAGCTTCAGGCCCGAAGCGTCGGTGGCCTGGTTGATGGCGCGCTTGTTGTTGGTCATGTGGCGGAAGCCGTTCTCGCTCCAGGCCAGGCCGATCAGACCCTTGGCCTGCATCTTCTTCAGCACGTCCTGGCCGATGGCGCCGTCCATCACCTTGCGGGCATGGTCGTAGCCGCGGAACAGGAAGGGGATGTCGAACAGCTTGACCTCGGGCACGAAGTTGCCCAGCGGGCCGGTGGAGGTGTTGACGATGTCCTGCGTGCCGAGCTGCACCGCCTCGATCATCTCGCGCTCGCCGCCCAGCGCGCTGCTGGGGAAATGCTGGCAGGTGTAGCGGTTGCTGGTGCCCTTGGCGATCTCGTCGCAGAACACGGTGGAGCCGACACCGTAATGCGATTCCTTGGTGGTGGCGTAGCCGATCTTCAGCACCGTCTGCGCCGAGGCGCCAGCGGCAGCGGCCAGCAGGGCCGCGGCGGCGGCGGTCTTCAGCAGGGTGGTCTTGGACATGGGTGTCTCCTTGGGGGTGGGGCGGGTGAAACGGAACGGGTCAGGCGGACTGGCTGGCACGCCAGGCGCGCAGCCAGCCCAGGCCGGCGCTGGTGCCGCCGGGGCGGGTGTCGCGCGGCCGGTATTCGCAGCCGACGAAGCCATCCCAGCCCAGGCTGTCGAGCAGGCTGAACAGGTAGGGATGGTGCAGCTCGCCCAGGTCGGGCTCGTGGCGCTCGGGCACGCCGGCGATCTGGAAGTGGCCGACGCGGCCGGTGGGCAGGTACTGGCGGATCTTCATCGCCAGGTCGCCTTCGACGATTTGGCAGTGGTACAGGTCGAACTGCACCTTCAGGTTGGGCGCACCCACCGCCTGCACGATGGCGTGGGCCTCGTCCTGGCGGTTGAGGAAGAAGCCGGGGATGTCGCGGGTGTTGATCGGCTCGATCAGCACCTGCACGCCATGCGGCGCGGCCTGTGCGGCAGCCCAGGCCAGGTTGGCCAGGTAGGTGTCACGCAGCGCGGTGCGGTCGGCGCCGGCGGGCACCAGGCCGGCCATCACATGCACCCGCTGGCAGCTCAGCGCGGCGGCGTAAGGCAGCGCCAGGTCGACGAAGCCGCGGCGGAACTCGTCCACCCGGTCGGGCAGGCAGGCCAGGCCACGCTCGCCGGCATCGAAGTTGCCGGGCGGGGCGTTGAACAGCGCCTGCGTCAGCCCGTGCTGCTGCAGCCGCGCGGCCAGATCGGCGGCGGGCACGGCGTAGGGGAACAGGTATTCCACCGCGTCGAAGCCGTCGGCCGCGGCGGCGGCGAAGCGGTCGACGAAGGCATGCTCGTTGTAGAGCATCGACAGGTTGGCGGCAAAGCGGGGCATCGTGGGTCCGTTCAGTCAGCAGGCCAGGCGGCGCCGAAGGTGTGGCGCAGCTGGTCGATCTGGGCCGCATCCAGCGGCTGCGGGCGCGGGGTGGTCATCAGCCACAGGCGGGCGGTCTCTTCCAGCTCTTCCAGCGTGGCCATGGCCGCGGCCGGGCTGTCATGCCAGACGTTGGGGCCCAGCCGGTCGAGCAGCACGGCGCGGATCGGCGCGCCTGCCCCTGCCGCGCTCCGGATGGCGGCGGCCACCAAGTCAGCCACTGCCGGGTCGCCCGGGCGGTGGTACGGGATCAGCGGCACGCGGCCGACCTTCATCACGAAGTACGGCGTGATCGGCGGCAGGATGGCCTCGGGCCGCCACACGCCCAGGCCGGGTGGCTGCAGCGTCAGCGCCACCAGGTGGGTGCTGTGGGTGTGGATCACGCAGCGGGCGTCTGGCGCGGCCGCGTAGATCTGCCGGTGCAGCGCCAAGGTCTTGCTGGCGCGGTCGCCGCTGCGCTGGGTGCCTTCGGCATCCACATGCGCCAGCGCCTCGGGCCGCAGGCGGCCCAGGCAGGCGTCGGTGGGCGTGATCAGGTGGCCGTCGCCGTCGGGCAGGCGCACGCTGATGTTGCCGGCCGTGGCATGCACCAGGCCGCGCTGGAACAGCGAGGCGCCGACGGCGCAGAGTTCATCGCGGAGTTCGCGGTGGTTCATGCCGCCGCCAGGGCTTCGGTGAAGAACTCCGGCCCGCCGAAGTTGCCGCTCTTCAGCGCCAGCTTCAGCGGCCCCTGGCCGGCGCCGCGCACCGCCTGCGTCCAGGGCACGCCGGGGCAGATGGCCGCGCCGATGCGCAGGGTGTGCACGTCCAGCGCCTGCACCACCGCGCCCGAGGTCTCGCCGCCGGCCACCACCAGGCGCTGGGTGCCGGCAGCCACCAGGCCGCGGGCGATGGCGGCCAGTGCGTGTTCCACCAGTGCGCCGGCTTCGGCCACGCCCAGCGCGGCCTGCGTGCTGGCCAGCGTGGCGGCGTCGGCGGTGGCATACAGCAGCGGGGCGCTGCTCTGGGCCTGGGCCCAGGCGAGCGCTTCAGCGGCCACCGGCTCCCCGCGGGCCAGGGCCAGCGGGTCGATGCGCAGCGCCGGCCGGCCGGCGGCGATCCAGCGGGCCACCTGGCCCTGGGTGGCGGTGGAGCAGCTGCCAGCCAGCACGGCGGCGGGGCCGGTCAGGGCGTCGAGATCCGCCGCGTGGGCGTTCAGCGTGACCCAACCGCGGTCGGCCAGCACCTGGGGCAGGCCCAGCGCCAGGCCAGAGCCGGCCACCCACAGCGGCAGGTGGCCCGCCCCGGCGGCCAACTGGCGCAATGCATCGTTGTCGACTGCATCGGCCACCACATGGGCCACGCCGTCGGCCTGCAGGCTGGCCAGGCGGGCGGTGATGGCGGCGGCGCCGCGGGCCACCACGTCATGCCGCAGCAGGCCCACGCGGTGCCGGCACTGCTGCTGCATCCAGCGCACCAGGTTGCTGTCGCTCATCGGCGTCAGCGGGTGGTGGCGCATGCCGGAATCGCTGAGCAGCTCGTCGCCGACGAACA
>JAGOBT010000420.1 GCA_017999135.1 Burkholderiaceae bacterium | reverse complement strand
CTTCTACACCGGCGCGCTGGTGCAGCAGCTGCAGGCGGCGTCCGACGAGCTGTCGTTCCCCGACCTGTTCCGCCTGGTCAAGCTGGATGTGCAGCGCCGCATGCTGGGCCACCCGCTGTCGGTGATCCGCCGGTTTGCGCAGTTCCCCTTCATCGCCGACAACAGCAGCGTGCCGATGCCGGTGGCGTCGGCGCGGCAGCTGGCGGCGGTGCGGGCCCGCGCCACGGCCGAAGAGCAGGCCCGCGCCGCCCTGGCCCGCGCCGCCGAAGACGCCGACTTCAACGCGCTGCAGGCCACGCTGTGGCCGCCCGAGCTGCTGCGCCAGGCAGAAGCCTTTCGCCAGCGCTGGCCGGCCAGTGCGCGCGCCGGCGCGGCCGAGGTGGCGGCCGAAGGCGCGCGTGAGGCCGCCGGCATCCTGCGCCGCAACGACGTGCGGCTGTACCGCCGGTCATTCGACCCCGCCGACGAACGCGGCGAGGCCTACAACGGCGACCTGAAGCGCGCCGCCCGTGGCGACAAGGACGCCGCCGCCCGCGTGGGCCGCCAGTGGGTCACGCGCGAACGCAGCGGCGCCGCGCTGTCACGCTATGAGGGCTGGATGCAGTACGCCGCCGAGCTGGGCAACGGCATCGCCAGCTACGAACTGGCGCTGCACTACCGCCGGCTCGACCAGCCGCAGCCCGCCGCGCGCTGGGAATCCCGCGCACGTGAACTGGGCTACAACCCGCCGCCGTCGCTGGAGCACTACCGCAAGTAGCGCCGCAACACGGCGCTGCCTCACATGGGCTTGAAGCGCCAGGCGTAGGCCTGGCTCACGCTCAGCGTGTCGGCATGCTGGCGCAGGTGCAGCGTGATGCGGCCCATGTCGTCGCGCTGGGCGCGGGCAATGGCGCTGGCGCGCACGATCACGCCGCGGTGCACCTGCCAGAACACCTCGGGGTCCAGTCCTTCGGCCAGTTCCTTCAGCGGCTTGCGCACGTGGGCCTCGTCGGTGGCCGTCACCACGCGGGTGTATTTCTCGTCGCTCTGGAAGAACAGGATCTCGTCGATGGCGAACAGCTTGATCGTCTCGCCCACGCTGGCGCTCACCCAGCGCAGCGGTGGCGCAGTGGCCGGCCGCACGGCGCCCGGGCTGGTCGCCAGCCGGCCGGCCAGGCGGCTGACCAGGTCGTCCAGGTCGGGCACCGGCTGCTGCTGCGCCAGCCGGGCCTGCAGCCGCGCCACCGCCTGGGCCAGGCGGTCGGCGGCGATGGGCTTGAGCAGGTAGTCGACCGCGCCGGCATCGAAGGCGGCCACCGCGTGGCTGTCGTAGGCGGTGGTGAACACGGTGTGGCAGCGGCCGCTGGCCGCGCGCGCCACGTCCAGCCCGCTCAACCCGGGCATGCGGATGTCGAGAAAGGCCATCGCCGGCTGCAGTGTGTCGATGGCGTCCACTGCAGCCGGGCCATGCTCGCATTCGGCCACGATCTGCAGCGCCGGCCAGGCCTGCGCCAGCATGCGCCGCAGCTCGGCGCGCGGCAGGTCTTCGTCATCGGCGATCACGGCGGTCGGGGCGGTGTTCATGCGGGCTCCGGGGTGTCGGCAGGCAGGGTGATGGTGGCGGCCACGCCACCGCCGGGGCGGGCGGTCAGCATCAGGCCGCCACGGCCGGCGTACATCTGCTGCAGACGGGTGCGGATGTTGGACAATCCCAGGCCGGTGCCGCTGGTGCTGTGGCTGCCGGCGCCGCCGAAGCCCACGCCGTCGTCGGCCACGGTGATGGCCAGGTCGCCCGCCGCCGTGCGCGCGGCGCTGACCTGCACCTGCGCCGGGCCGATCTTCGGCTCGACACCGTGCTTGATGGCGTTCTCCACCAGCGAGATCAGCATCCACGGCGGGCAGGGCGCCGCCAGCAGGTCGGCGGGCGCGTCCACGCTGTACTGCAGCCGCGGCATGCGTGCGGCCATCAGGCCCAGGTAGGCGTGCACCATGTCCAGCTGGCCGCCCAGCGTGGCCTGGGCGCTGCCGTCGCTGCGCAGCCGCGGGATGCTGGCGCGCAGATAGTCCACCAGCCGGTCGACCATCACGCTGGCGCGGGCCGGGTCGGTGGCGATGGCGCTGCGCACGCCGGCCAGGGTGTTGAACAGGAAGTGCGGCTCCACCTGCGCCGCCAGCACCGACAGCTGCAGCTCGGCCTCGCGCCGGGCGGCCTGGGCCTGGCGCAGCGCCTGCTCGCGCTGCAGGCTGGCCAGGCCGGCCTGCTCGCGGCGCCAGCCCCACAGGCCGCTGGCGCCGCCCAGCCAGGCCATCAGGCCGGTCCAGATCAGGGTCTGGCTCCAGTCGGTGGTGTCCACCGCGGGGTGGGTGCCGGTCGGGCCCGAGGCAGGGGTGGCGGGCGCGGCGGCGCCCGGATCGCTCTGCACGCTGACACCCACCGACATCTGCACCTTGCGGCGCTTGCCGCTGGCGTCGACCATGCCCGACTGCTCGGCCAGCCACTGCTTCAGCGGCTCGGTCACGCCCAGGCGGTGGGCCACCCCCAACAGCGCCAGCGCCACGGCGAACACGGCCACCAGGGCGCGCCACTCCTGTGCCGGCGGCCAGCCCTGCCGGCGCACCCACCAGCCCAGCCAGGGCAGCACGACCAGCGGCAACAGGGTCTGCAAGGCCGGCACGGCCAGCAGCGACCAGGCACGCTCGCTGGCCGGCGCCATGGCCACGCCGCCGGCCAGCGCCAGCATCGCCAGCCCCCAGCTGGGGCCCCACAGCCGCCAGCGCCCCAGCACCCAGGCCCGGCTGAACACCGGGTAGGTGCGGTAGCGGGTCAGCCAGCCATGGTGCCGGCCGATCAGCTCGGCCGGCAGCGGCTGGTGCAGCGGGTGCGCCTGTGGATGCGGCGGGGTGGCGTTGGTCATCGGCGCACAGCGTAGCGTGTGGCCGGTCGGCCGGCGGCGCCGGCGACCAGCACCCCGCCTGCTGCGATGAACCGGGCCGGGCGGCCGATCAACCCGGCCGGGCCCACCTGGTGCGCGGGACGGGAATCGAACCCGTACGCCTTGCGGCTGCGGGTTTTAAGCCCGCTACGTCTACCTGTTCCGTCACCCGCGCAGGTGCAGCCAGGCGGCAGTCTAGGCCCTGCTGGTGCCGGCGTCGCCTGGCAGCTGCAGCAGCTGCACCGCGCCGCCATGGCCCAGCCAGCGCAACGCGGCCTGCTGCAGCGCTGCCGGATGGGCGGTGGCCAGCAGCTGCAGCGGCGGTGGCGTGGCCGACGGCGGCGTGCCCCGCAGGTCCGCGGGCGTCGGCAGGTCCAGCAGGCTGGCCACGCGGCGGGCCACGGCATCGGCGGTGTCCAGCAACTGCACGCCGGGCCCCAGCAGTGCCTGCAGGGCATCGGCCACCAGCGGGTAGTGGGTGCAGCCCAGCACCACGGTGTCGGCACCGCTGGCGGCGATGGTCTGGGCGATGGCGACCAGCTGCTGCTGCAGCGGCGCCGGGTCGGCGCCGGCCGCCTCGATGGCATCGGCCAGACCGGGGCAGGGCAGCTGCAGCACCTGGGCGCCGCCGGCATGGCTGGCCACCAGCTGCTGCAGCCTGGCGCTGCGCAGCGTGCCGGTGGTGGCCATCACCGCCACCCGGCCGTTGCGGCTGGCCGCCACCGCCGGCTTGATGCCGGGCTCAACACCGACGAAGTGCTGGCCGGGCCAACCTGCCCGCAGTGCGCCGATGGCCTGGGTGGTGCCGGTGTTGCAGGCCACCAGCACCAGGTCTGCGCCCTGGTCGATCAGCCAACCGGCCAGCTGCGTGCAGCGTGCGCTGATCCAGCCTGCGGGCCGCTCGCCCCAGGGCG
>JAGOBT010000419.1 GCA_017999135.1 Burkholderiaceae bacterium | reverse complement strand
GCCACGAAGCGCGGCACCTCGGGGCGCGGGCCCACCAGGCTCATGCGGCCCAGCAGCACGTCGATGAACTGCGGCAGTTCGTCGATGCGGCGGCTGCGCAGCCAGTGGCCCACGCGGGTGATGCGCACGTCCTGCCCCACCGTCACCTGCGGGCCCAGGGCCGGTGCGTCCGCGCGCATGGTGCGGAACTTGTGGATGCGGAACGGCACCCCGCCGCGGCCCACCCGCTCCTGGCGAAAGAACACCGGCCCGGGCGAATCCAGCCGGATGGCCAGCGCCACCAGCAGCAGCAGCGGCGACAGCAGCAGCAGGGCCAGGCTGGCGCCGACCAGGTCGAACAGGCGCTTGGCCATGGACAGGGCCATCCGTGGCGGGTGCAGGCGCTCAGGCCGGCGCCAGCAGGCCACGCACCGCGGCGATCACGCGGTCGGCGTCGGCGTCGGTCATGCGGCTGTAGACCGGCAGGCTCAGCATCTGCTCGTAGGCCTGCTGGCTGGCCGGGAAATCAGCGGCGCGCAGCGCGTAGCGATCCCGCCAGTAGGGCTGCAGGTGCAGCGGGATGTAGTGCACGCTGCAGCCGATGCCCAGCGCGTACAGCCGCTCGATGAAGGCATCCCGCGCGATGCCGGCGGCCGGCAGCAGGCGCAGCACATACAGGTGCCAGGGGTGCAGGTCGCCGGCCGGCGCCACCGGGGCGGTGACCACAGGCAAGTCGGCAAAGGCGGCGTTGTAGCGTGCCGCGATGGCCGCCCGCCGCGCCGCGAAGGCATGCGCCTTCTTCAGCTGGTGGATGCCCAGCGCTGCGGCGATGTCGGTCAGGTTGTACTTGAAGCCCGGCGCCACGATCTCGTAGTACCAGCTGGGCACGGTGGCGGTGAACCGGTCGAAGGCATCGCGGCTCATGCCGTGCAGTCGCATCACCTGGGCGCGTTTGGCCAGCGCCGCGTCCCGCGTGACCAGCATGCCGCCCTCACCGGTGGTGATGGTCTTGTTGGCATAGAAGCTGAACACCGTGGCGTCGCTGTCCAGCGTGCCCACGCGTCGGCCGGCGCTGGTGGTGGGCAGGGCATGGGCGGCGTCTTCCACCACCTTCAGGCCATGCCGCTGTGCGATGGACAGGATGGCCGGCATGTCGGCCGCCAGGCCGGCGTAGTGCACCGGCATGATGGCCTTGGTGCGCGGCGTGATGGCGGCTTCCACCGCAGCGGGGTCGATGTTCAGCGTGGCCGGGTGAATGTCGACCAGCTTCACGTCGGCGCCCAGGTAGCGCACCACCTCGGCGGTGGCGGTGAAGGTGTGGGTGGTGGTGATGACCTCGTCGCCCGGGCCGATGTCGATGGCCTCCAGCGCCAGGTGCAGGCCGGCGGTGGCCGAGTTGACGGCGATGCAGTGCAGGCCCTCGGTGTTGTCGCCGGCGTCGCCCAGCCAGGCCTTGAAATCGGCCTCGAAGCGCTTGGCCTTGGGGCCGGTGGTCACCCAGCCGCTGCGCAGCGTGTCGACGACCTCGGCGATGTCGTCGTCGCCGATCTCGGGCAGGGCAAAGGGCAGGAAGGGCAGCACAGTGTGGGACGGCAGTTGATCGCAATGGACCGGCATGCATAGTTTAGGCCTGCGCTCTGGCCGCCCGGCTGGGCCAGAATGCGTGATCGGAGGTGATGGGATGGCTCTGCCGCAGACACAGTGGACGCTGGCCGACTTCCTGACCTGGGAAGACGCCCAGCCTGACCGTCATGAATTTCACCGCGGCGAGGTGTTCGCCATGGTGGAGGCAAGGCGCACGCACGAGCGGGTCGTGGCCAACCTGGTGCGCCATTTCGGCAACCAGCTTGACGGCACACCCTGCCAGGTGTTTTCAGCCGGCATGAAGTTGCAGGTTGCCGACGACACGGTGTTCTACCCCGACATCATGGTGACATGCGACCGCGCCGACCTGGCCGCCGATCTTGCACTTCGGGCACCCACGCTGGTCATCGAAGTGCTCTCCCCCGGCACCCAGTCATACGACCGCAGCCAGAAGTTCGCCATCTACCGCCGGTTGCCGTCGCTGAAGGAGTACATCCTGGTCGACCCGGACACCCGGCGGGTGGAGGGCTTCCGCCGTGGCGCCGACGATTTGTGGGTGCTGCACGACATGAGCCAGGACGCGGCCATGCAGGCGCCAAGCGTCGGCTGCAGCGTGCCGCTGGCGCAGATCTTCCAGGGCATGGTGCCCGACGCCGACGCCTGACACTGACGGCGCGGCCAGCCGGCCCGTCAGCGCTTGCCCAGCCAGGCCAGCACATGGGTGCGCAGCAGCGGCAGCGCATTGGCCACCGGGTACAGCGCCGGGTGCAGCCGGCACAGCGGCCGCGCCAGCGGTGGCGCCAGCGTCACCCGCCGGTGGGTGATGGCCGCCTGCGGAAACAGCTGCCGCAGCCGTGCCAGCGGCACGCCGCGCACATCGCGGTTGCGCGGGTTGTTCACGGTGAAGTCGTACCACAGCACGCCGCCGCCCGGCGCCACCCAGCGCCACATCGCCGCGGCCAGCTGCTGCTGGAAGGCATCGTCCAGCAGCGAGCTGAACACCGTGCTCTGCAACACGATGTGCTGGCTGGCCGCCGGAATCGGCAGCTGGCTGGCATCGCCGCCATGCAGGCTGACGGCCGCTGGCAGCACGGCGCGGGCCTGGGCCAGCCGATCGGGCAGCAATTCGGCGCCCGCCAGGTGTTCGGGCGCGAAGCCCAGGCGCAGCAGCTCCAGCAGGTTGCCGCCGGCGCCGCAGCCCACTTCCAGCACGCGCAGCGCCGGCAGGTCGGTCAGGCCTTGCTGGATGAACAGCCGCAGCATGGCGCGCTGGCGTTCCTGCACTGTCTGCCACACGTCGGGCTGCAGCATGCTGTAGCGGCCCGGCGCAGCGCGGCGGGCGTAGCGCTCGGCCACGGCCCGGGTTTCGTCGGCCGGGTCGCTGCTCATCGCTGGATGGCCTGGATGAAGCGCTGCGCCAGCACCGGGTAGGTGTGGTGCGCCAGCACGAAGGCGCGGCCGCGTGTGC
Source organism: Burkholderiaceae bacterium (assembly GCA_017999135.1). Lineage (GTDB taxonomy): Bacteria > Pseudomonadota > Gammaproteobacteria > Burkholderiales > Burkholderiaceae_C > Pseudaquabacterium. The sequence continues at coordinate 804 of JAGOBT010000419.1, read as the reverse complement.
CCATGGCCCGCCGCTCGGCGGCCGGCAGCGTGGCCAGCTGGCGCAGGCCGTCGGCAATGGCGGGGGCCGACTCCGGCGCCACCGTCAGGCCGCAGCCGCTCTCGGCCACCGGGTCGTTGCCGGCCTCCACGCTGTGCAGCACCGCGCAGCCGGCCATCATGTAGTCCATCAGCTTGTTCGGGGCGATGCCGAAGCGGTAGATCGGCACCCGCTGCCAGCCGATGAAGGCGATGTCGATGGCCGCCAGCAGCGACGGGATCTGCGCCTTGGGGATGGGCGGGAGCATCGTGACGTTGGCCAGACCCTCGGCCGCCACCCGCTGCGCCAGGCGGGCGCGCTCGTGGCCGTCGCCCACCATCACGATGGCGATCGGCGCGCCTTGCAAGACCTTGGCAGCATCCAGCAGGTAGTCCAGCGCATTCGGCAGGCCCATCGATCCGGCATAGCCGACCACCGTCTGCCCGGCGGCGCGGCACTCGGCGATGGCCTGGGCCACGTCGTCGCGCAGCGGCGCGGGCGTGCCTTGCCACTCGTCGAGCGTGATGCCGTTGGGCACGATGGTCAGCTTCTGCAAGTCCAGCCCGCGGCTGGCCATGTAGCTGTGCACCTTGGGCAGCATGCTGACCACCACGTCGGCATCGCGGTAGGCATCGTCCTCGGCCTTCTGCACCAGACGGATGAACGGGTGGCGTGGCGACATGCCCGACAGCTCGATCGGGCTCAGCGGCCACAGGTCATGCACCTCGAACACCAGCTTGGCGCCGGCCTTGCGGGCAATGCGCCGCGCCACCCAGATGTCCATCG
>JAGOBT010000418.1 GCA_017999135.1 Burkholderiaceae bacterium | reverse complement strand
GGGGCCTGGAAACCGGGTTTCCAGGCCGAGGCACGGTGTGCTACTTGCGGCGCGTCGGCGCTTGCACCACCGCGCTGATCGCGTCGACCAGCGCGCCGACATTGTCGGCATGCACCACCCCCGGCAGCAGGCGGATGGTGGCCTGGCCGCGCTCGTCCCAGGCAATGCGGCCAGCCAGTTCACCACCCACACGGATCTCGCGCGCCGCTTCACCTGCCATGCGCTGCTTGCCCACCAGTGCGGCCACCACGGCTGCCGCCGAGAAACGCTCGGACTGGCGCAGCTTTTCGGCGCGCCGCAGCACGCCCTTGCGGTCGGCCAGCAGCGCGTCGGCAATCTGCTCGGCATGCTTGAACTGCAGCTCCAGCGGGCTGCGGAAGCACTGCACCACCGGCTCGGGGATGTCGGCCACCGCAATCGCCTTGCGCACCCAGGTGTGCGACACGCCCAGCGATTCGGCCAGACGGCGTTGCGACGGAAACATCTGCTCTTCCAGCGCCTTGCGGTACATCGTGCCCTGCTCCCAGGCCGAGAGATCGGCGCGCTCGCGGTTCTCGCGGTCCATCGCGGCGAACAGCTCCAGGTCGGACATCGGCGCCGTCCAGATCGCCGCCAGCACCGGCAGACCCAGTTCCAGGCAGGCGCGGTGGCGGCGGTGGCCGAAGACGATCTCGTAGCCCTGGCCGTCGGCATCCAGCGGCCGCACCACGATCGGCTGCACATTGCCGCCAGCGTGCTCGATGTCGGCCTTGAAGCGGATGAAGTCGGGCGTGGAGAAGCTGGCGTCGTGCCGGTTGGCCCAGCGGCTGGGCACCACCGTGGCGGGGTCGAGCTTCTTGGTGGGCAAGGAGCCGTCGAACTGCTGCAGCGCGTCGCGCAGGCGCGCCACCTCGCCTTCGGCGGCCAGCATCTGGCCGCGGAAGGCCAGCATCTCGCCAGGCCCGGTCTTGCGGCCGGGCTGCCGCGGTGTCACGCCTGGAAACCTGGTTTCCAGCGGAACCGGATCAGCCGCCAGCGGTGGTGTGTCCGTCGGTGCCGCGCCGGGCGGCTCGGTGGCAGGCACGGTGGACGCCGGCGAGGCCGCGACCGGGCCGGGCACGGGCGGAACCACCAGGTCGGCGGTCAATCGGGAGAGCCTGTCGCGGGTGCTCATCGGGTGCTCCTGGACGTGCCGCTGTCATGGTGGCTGGATGGCTGACCGGCCAGGCGGGCAGGCCGACCGCATGGCCAGCGGGGCGGGTGCCGGGCGGGCTTCATGACTGGCCGGCGCGGTTGCGCCAGGTCTCGACCACCGACTCCTCCACCAGCTCGACAAAGCGGTCGTAGGCGTCGGCGGCGCGCTTGTAGGTCTTGGCCGCACCGTCGTACTTCTGCACGTCGTACACGGTGGCGAACTCGGCCGCCTTGTTGCTGGTGACGGTGGTCTTGGGAATCTCCACCGGCAGCATGTACTCGCCGTAGGTGGCGGCAATCCACTGGCGCACCGCCGGCGCGGCTGCATCGGCCTGGTCGACCCGGCTCAGCAGCACATGCAGGAAGTCGAAGGTCTTGCGGTTGCCGTCGGCTTCCTGGTTGTCGAGGTTGGCGCCCAGGTCGGACAGCAGCGACCAGAACTGCGCCGAGCTGGCGAAGTCCAGCCCGCTGGGCGGCACCGGCACCACCAGGCCGTCGGCCGCCCACAGCGCATTGATGGTCACGTAGGACAGCGAAGGCGGCGTGTCGATCACGATCACGTCGTACAGATCCCGCACCGAATCGAGCCCGGCGTTGAGCACGTCCCAGAAGCGTGAGCTCGGGTCGCGCATCTGGCGCGCCGGCAGTGCAAACTCGGCCGAGAACAGGAACGGCGCCGCCGCGATCAGGTCGATGCCTTCCCAGTAGGTGGACCGGATGGCATGGCGGATGTCGGTCTCGCTGCCTTCGCACAGCGGGCCGATGGTCATGTCGGCGTCGACCTCGGTTTCGGGCAGGATGCCGTGCAGCGTGGTCAGCGACCCCTGCGGGTCGGTGTCGATCGCCAGCACACGGTGGCCGCGCAGGCTCAGGCCCTGCGCCAGGATCATCGCCGAGGTGGTCTTCGAGACACCGCCCTTGAAGTTGCCCACCGCCACGGTGATGGCCTTCTGGCCGGCCGGGCGCATCTTGGGCTGGCGGTAGGCGCGGGTCCAGCGGCGGGCGTCGGCCAGTTCGAATTCACGCTTGCCACCGCTGGGTGACAGCTTGCCGGTGGGCAGATCGCCCTTGCCGATGCGGTAGTTGATGTGCGCCTTGTCCACGCCGCACAGCGTGGCCAGTTGCGCGGTGGAATAGTGCGGCGCGATCTTGCGCACTTCGGGTGCCAGCAGCTTCGCCCGGATCTGCTCGACCATGCCGCCGGCACGTGCTGCCAGCGCCGCAATGCGCGCCATGTCGATGGGCATGCGGGCAGATGCTGCGGCGGGTGTCACCGGGGTGGAAACCTGGTTTCCAGGCCGTGCCGCGGGGGGAAGGGCCTGCTCGTCGCTTGCCATTTGCGCTCCGATTCGATGGAATCCAGATAGTTTACCGGCAACCGTCGAATCGCCAGAAGACGCATCAAACGCCAGATCCACCCGGCCTCGCATCTGTGAGAGTTCTTGGGGAACCCCCATTCAGCGCGCCGCGAATTGTGAGAGCAAATGGGGAACGCACCAGCCCAACCACTGCCAGCGCCACGTCCTGCAGGCCCGGGGCACCGCAAACGGACCATCCGCCCCCGGCCGGCGGCGCATTGGGGCCGCCACGGGGGCAGCATCGACGTGCCGCAGCCGCGGCACCCCCTTGCGGCAGCGCCTGATCCCCAAACCCACAGCCCGAGATGCCCAAACTCTCTCCACAAACCACGCGGGATCCCCAAGTCCACACGCCGAGTTCCCCAAAACTTCTCACCGAGATGCCCATGTCCACACCGCTGATGCATCGCAAGTTCTTGTCAAACATCACTTTTTCGGCACACCAACTCTTCAATGCTTCAAGTGTCTGAATTCAAGTCTTCAAGCCACAGCCTGTTCTGAAATGTGAATTGACAGAATCACAACTCAAGAACAAGATGCAGAACTGCACACCTGCAAACTGGCAAGCATGCGGCAACACGACGATCCTCCTGCAGCGCCTGCCGCAGCCCAGCACCCTGTCAGGGCCCTCAGCACCCGGCACACCGACGAAGCCGCCGCCAAGGCCGACCAGGCAGTCTCCAAGGCGAACGAGGCCATCGCCATCCGCCCCAAGCGCGGCAAGCTCACACTGCTGTCGCGGCGCATCTACAACGTGTTCCTGTACCACGCCCAGCGGCAGGGCGTCGACAACCCCGGCTATTCGATCCTGCTGTCCGAGCTGATCGATGACGCGCGCTTCACCTCGCACAACACCGAGCTGCTGAAGTCGCACATCCGCGACATGCAGGCCACCACCATCGAGTGGCACACCAGCGCCGGCAACGCCCGCCAATGGACATCCACCCAGCTGCTGGGCCCGGTGCGCATCGACGAGCCTGGCCGCGGCCAGGCCTGCACCATCTCCTGGTCCTATCCCGAGCCAATCCGCGAGCGCCTGCTCAAGCCAGCGCAGTACACCCGGGTGCTGCTGGAAATCAGCTCGCAGATGCGCAGCTATGCCGCGTCGGTGCTCTATGAGCTGGGTGCGCGCTATCTCACGTCACCGGGCGGGCTGACGATGCGCGAAGACCTCGTCTGGTGGGCGTCGGTGCTCACCGGCCGCAGCGACATCACCACGGTCGACTACCGCATCCTGCACCGCGACACCATCAAGAAGGCGCTGGTCGAGCTCGACACGCTCAGCGACGGCTTTCGCATGGAAGCCAT
>JAGOBT010000417.1 GCA_017999135.1 Burkholderiaceae bacterium | reverse complement strand
GGAAGCGGTTTCGTGGTCGACCCCGCGCGCCGTCATGTGGTCAGCAGCTGGCAGGCGGTCACGGCCTGTGGCCATGACCGCGCAGGCGGCCGCCAGGTCGGCGTGATCGAGGCTGAAGGCGCCGACGTCAGCGTGCAGCTCGCCGAGCGACTGCCCGACCGCACCTACCAGGACGCCAGCGGCCGCCCGGTCAACCTGGTGCAGGCGCTGTGCCGCGACAAGCAGCTGGCCTGCAATGCCGACCTGCCGCGCGGGCCGGACGACAAGCCGCTGGCCGACGCCGTTCGACGCCACCAGCTCGACAACCTGTTGGCCTACGCCCCCGACCTGGCCGTGCTGCGGCTGCCGCAGCCCCTGCGCACGATGCCGCTGGCGCTGGCCCTGAACCAGCAACTCGACGACCAGATGCGGCTGGTGGTGCGCAGCTTCGGGCCGCTGCCGGTGGGCACCACGGCGGCCGATGCGGCGGCCCGGCTGCACCTGGTGGCGCCGCAGAGCCTGGCCGCGCTGTACACCGGCCCGCAGCAGATCAGTTACCTGCCACCGGGCAACCAGCCCGGCGAGGAAATCCACGCCAAGTTGCATCGCCTGGCGGCGCAGCCCTTGCCAGCCCAGACCGGTGCGCCGGTGATGCGCGGCGCCGGGGTGGTGGGCGTGCTGACCGCGATGCTCGATCCGGTGCGTCCGGCTGCTGCTGCGGCCGATCCGGCCGCCGCCGGGCCGGCTTACGCCGTGCCGGTGACGGTGTTGTCGGTCTTCCTGGACCTGCTCACGGTGCCCTACGTGACGGCGGCGCTCGAGCTGCCCTTGCCGGTGGCGGTGGCCGACCCGGGGCCGGCTCCGGCCCCGGTAGCCGACAGCGCGGCCCGGGCGGGTTGGGCCGAACCGCAGCGTCTGATGCTGCTGGGTGCCGGGCTGCTGGCCGTGCTGGCTGCGGCGGCCTTTGTGCTGCTGGCGCGGCGCCGCCCGGCGCCGGTGCCGGCCGCGGCCCTGCCGCCACAGCAGCCGACCCAGCGCAACAACACCCGGGTCAACACACGCATCAACCCCACGGTGCTGCACGCGGTGGCCATGCCCACGGAAGCGGTGGAGCCGCCAGCGGCGCCGGTCGAGGCCGTGCTGACCAGCCCACGTCAGTTGGCGCCACCACCGCCTGGTGTGCACCTGCACTGTTCGGCCGGGCCGCTGGCGTCGGCGGTGTTTTCGCTGCCCATGCCCAACGGCGGCACCACCTTGTTCGTGGGCCGCGACCCGCAGTCCTGCCAGGTGGTGTTTCCGGGTTCGATGGACCAGGTCAGCGGCGTGCATGCCTGCTTCGTATGGGACCCGCCGCTGCGCGCCCTGAGCCTGCGTGACCTGTCCAGCAGTGGCACCTGGGTCAACGGCACGCGCATCACCAAAGGCCGCACACTGGCCTTGTCCGCTGGCGACCAGGTCGACCTGGGCGGCCCCGAGATCAACCGGTTCACCATCGACATCCCGGCGGCCGATGGCCTGGCCGCGACGGAGTTCCCCCGATGAAACAGTATCAATGCGCCCGCTTCCACCTCTACAACGCGCCCGAAGGGCATGACGGCACCTGCCCGGTCTGCGCGGCGCAGCAGTCGGAGCTGGCGCGCACCCGCGGCGTCTGGCTCGAACCGGCTGCTGCCGATGCCACCGTCGAGCCCGGCGGGGTGCCGGTGTCGTTGCCCGACAAGAAGACCATCGGCGCCTACGCGCATCTCGACGCGGCAGCCGAGCCGGTGGTCGGCTGGCTGGCCTGCATCGCCGGGCCCGAGAAAGGGCGCGACTGGCGGCTGGTGAGCGGCCGCAACGCGATCGGCCGCGGCGAGGGCATGCCGGTGCGCCTGCTGGCCGACGCCCGCGTGTCGCGCGAGCAGCACGCGGTGGTCAGCTTCGACCCGCGGCGCGGCAGCTTCAGCCTGGCGCCGGGTGAAGGTACAGGCCTGGTCTACCGCAACGGCCAGGAGGTGCTGATGCCGGTGGCCCTGGCCGCGCACGACCGCATCGAACTCGGCGCCACCACGCTGGTCTTCGTGCCGCTGGTGGGTGAGCGCTTCACCTGGGATTGACGCCGGAGGCGACCATGAGCCCAACGCCAGACCCTGCCGGCCCCGTCTCGGTGCCGGCCATCGACCCCGCGCAGGCCCAGCACCAGGGCCGGCGTGAATCGCAGCAGGACGCCTTCGGTTTCTCCAACCTGGCCGACGCCGACTTTGCCGCCCATGCCGGCTACCTGGCCGTGCTGGCCGACGGCATGGGCGGCATGCGCAACGGCCTGTGGTCGGCCAGCCATGCGGTGCAGGCCTTCATCGAGGCCTACCACGCCAAGACCGCTGACGAGACCATCCCGGCGGCACTGCAGCGCTCGCTGGTGGCCGCCAACGCCGTGGTCCACGAAGAGGCCGAACGGCTCAACAGCGTCGACCGCATGGGCACCACGCTGGCGGTGGCGGTGGTGCGCGGGCTCGAGCTGCACTGGCTCAACGTCGGCGACAGCCGCGTCTACCTGGCCGAGGACGGGCACCTGATGTGCCTGTCCACCGACCACAGCTTCGCCGAGATCCTGCGCCTGCGCGTGCACCGGGGCGAACTCAGCGCCGGCGAGGCGCTGGGCCACCCCTTGCGGCACGCGCTGACCAGCTACCTGGGCCGGCCCGAGCCGGTGCAGCACGCGGCCTCGCGCGCGGCGGTGCAGCTGCGGCCGGGGGCCTGGGTGCTGCTGTGCTCCGACGGGCTGACCCAGGCGCTGGACGACGAGCAGATCGCGGCGCAGTTGAACGGCGGTGCCCAGCAGGCTTGCGACCGCTTGCTGGACATGGCGCTGGCGCGCAAGCTGCCCGACCAGGACAACACCACGGCGGTTGTGTTGCATGTGCCGCGGCCCGGCCAGGTGCCCGAGGCCGGCAGCGTGAGCCGGGCGGTGTACGGCGTGGCGCCGATCCTGCAGCGGGCCGCACCCGACGGCGCCGTGCCGCCGGCTGCCGCACGGCCCCCGCTTCGCCGCCCACGCTGGCGCGAGCCGCTGTGGTGGGCCGGTGCCGCTGCTGCACTGTGTGCGGTCGGCTTGTTCTGGCTGTCGCGGCCGCCCACGGCGCCCCAGCCCGCGGCGGCCGTGGGCCGCAGCGGACCCGCGGTCGACCTGTTGGCGCCGGCGGCGTCGAGCCGGGGCACGCCATGAAGCCGATGTGCAGCCGCCTGAGCGACGTCACCCGGGCGCGGGCCTGGACGCCGGCACGTGCCTGTCGACACCTGGCAACCCCGTGGGAGGCCGCATGACGGCCGTGCTCTGCGGCGCCTGTTTCGGCTCCAGCGAGCCCGGGCCGACCTGCATGCATTGCGGCTCGCCGCTGACCCTGCGCGCCAACCCGGTGGCCTTGCGCGTGGGCACGGTGCTCGATGGCAAGTTCGTGGTCGGCAACCTGCTGGGCTCGCCAGGGGGCTTCGGCATCGCCTACCTGGGCTGGGACCGCGTGCTGCAGCGCAAGGTGGTGATCAAGGAACTGTTCCCCGACGGCCTGGTCACCCGCGCGGCGGGTTCCACCAGCTCGGTCGACGCCATCGACAGCGGCAACCGCCAGTACTTCAACCTGCAGCGCGAGCTGTTTCTGGACGAAGCGCGCAAGCTGGCGCGGCTGGACGGCGTGGACGCGGTGGCGCGCGTGATCCACTACTTTGCGCAGAACGACACCGCGTACTTCGTCATGCCGCATGTGCCTGGCACCAGCCTGGCCGCGCGTGTGGTGCAGGCCGGGCGGCTGCCGCTCGAGCAGGTGCTGCTGTGGCTGTGGCCGCTGGCGCAGGGGCTGCAGGCCATCCACGAGCTGGGCCTGGTGCACCG
>JAGOBT010000024.1 GCA_017999135.1 Burkholderiaceae bacterium | reverse complement strand
CAAACAGGCCGTGGCGCGCATCAACCCCAGTGCCACCGCTGGCGCCCGCACCGTGGCCGCCTACCTGGCGGTGGCGCCGCACCCTGGCCTGCGCCACGGCCTGTTTGCGCGCGGCAGCATCGAGCTGGGGCAGACCACGGCACTGGTGATCCCGCTGTCGGCCGTGCGCAACGACCAGGCCCAGCCCTACGCCATCCGCCTGCGTGACGGCCGCGCCGAGCGCCGGGTGCTGACGCTGGGCGCCACCGGCCGGCCGCCCCAGGGCGCACCAGGCGGCGGCGACTGGGTGGAAGTGCGCAACGGCCTGGACGCCGGTGACCGGGTGCTGGCCGCCAGTGCCGGCCTGGTGGCCGACGGCGTGCGCCTGAAGCCCACGGCCACGGCACCCGCGCCAGCGCCAGCGGCGTCGGCCGCACCCGCCGCGCCTGCCGCGTCGCGCTGAGGCAGCCCTCCCCATGTGGTTCACCCGCGTCTCCATCGCCAACCCCGTCATGGCCGTGATGGTCATGCTCGCCTTCGTGGTGCTGGGGCTGTTCTCGTACCAGCGCCTGAAGGTCGACCAGTTCCCCGACATCGACTTTCCGACCGTGGTGGTGCAGACCGAATACCCCGGCGCAGCGCCCGAGGTGGTCGAGAGCGAAGTCACCAAGAAGATCGAGGAATCGGTCAACACCATCGCCGGCATCAACCAGCTGTACTCGCGCAGCTACGAGGGTGCGTCGGTGGTCATCGTCCAGTTCAACCTGGACATGGACGGCCGCCGCGCCGCCGACGACGTGCGCGAGAAGCTGGCGTTGATCAAGCCCACGCTGCGCGACGAGGTGAAGGACTCGCGCGTCTCGCGGTTCGACCCGGCCAGCGTGCCGATCTTCTCGCTGGCCGTCACCTCGCCCGATGCCAGCGTCAGCGTGCAGGCGCTGACCACCTATGCCGACCAGGTGGTCAAGAAGCGGCTGGAGAACACCCGCGGCGTGGGGTCGGTGGCGCTGGTGGGCGGCGTCAAGCGCGAGATCAACGTTTACCTGAAGCCCGCGGCGCTGGAAGCCTTCGGCGTGGGGGCCGACGCGGTGATGTCGGCGGTGCGCACCGAAAACCAGGACCTGCCCGCCGGCAGCCTGCGCTCGGCCGAGGCCGAGCGCACGGTGCAGATCGACGGCCGGGTGAAGCGCCCGGACGAGCTGAACCAGCTGATCGTGGCCCGCCGGGGCGCGCAGCCGGTCAAGCTGCAGCAGGTGGCCCAGGTGGTCGACGGGCCCGAGGAAGTGGAGACGCTGGCGCTGTACAACGGCAAGCGCATGCTGGCGCTGGAAGTGAAGAAGAGCCAGGGCGAGAACACCATCGAGGTGGTCGACGGCCTGCTGCGGGTGGTGGAACAGCTCAAGCCGCAGCTGCCGCCCGGCGTGGCGCTGGAGGTGGTGCGTGATGGCTCGCGGCCCATCCGCGTGTCGGTGGCCAACGTCAAGCGCACGCTGTTCGAAGGCGCGCTGCTCACCGTGGGCATCGTCTTCCTGTTCCTCAACAGCTGGCGCTCGACCGTCATCACCGGGCTGACGCTGCCGATCGCGCTGATCGGCACCTTCCTGTTCATGGACCTGTTCGGCTTCTCGATCAACATGATCACGCTGATGGCCATGAGCCTGTGCGTGGGCCTGCTGATCGACGATGCCATCGTGGTGCGCGAGAACATCGTGCGCCATGTGCAGATGGGCAAGACCGCCCATGACGCAGCGCTGGCCGGCACCAACGAGATCGGCCTGGCGGTGCTGGCCACCACGCTGAGCATCGTGGCGGTGTTCCTGCCGATCGGCTTCATGAGCGGCATCATCGGCAAGTTCTTCCACGAGTTCGGCATCACCATCGTGGCGGCGGTGCTGATCTCGATGTTCGTCAGCTTCACGCTCGACCCGATGCTCAGCTCGGTCTGGCACGACCCGGCCATCGACCGTGACCTTGATCGACAGAACGGTCAGCCGTTCCAGCCCAAGGGCCTGTACGACCAGACGCTGGGCCGTGTCACCCACTGGGTCGACCGCGCCTCCCATCGGCTGGGCGACGGCTATGTGGCGGTGCTGCGCTGGTCGCTGGTGCACAAGGGCATCACCGTGCTGATCGCGGTGGCGTCTCTGGTGGGCGCACTGGTGCTGGTGCCGCGCCTGGGCACCGAATTCGTGCCCAAGGCCGATTTCAGCGAGACCAGCATCCAGTTCTACACGCCGGTGGGCAGCAGCCTGGCCATCACCGAGGCACGGGCGAAGCAGGTCGACGCCATCCTGCGCGAGATGCCCGAGGTGCGCTTCACCCTCACCACCATCAACACCGGCAGCGCCGCCGGCCGCAACTATGCGTCAGTGTTCGTGCGCCTGGTCGACCGCAAGGACCGCAGCCGCAGCGTCGACCAGATGTCGGTGCCGTTGCGCGAGCGGCTGCGCCAGGTGGCCGGCATCACCGTCACCCATGTGGGCCTGCTCGATGCCATCGGCGGCAACAAGCCGATCTCGCTGTCGATCCAGGGCACCGACATCGCCGAACTGCAGCGCCTCACCGCCGCGCTGATGGCGAAGATGGCCGCCGTGCCCGGCCTGGTCGATCTGGACACCAGCATGAAGCCGCCCAAGCCCACGGTGGTGGTGGACGTGAAGCGCGACGCCGCCAGCGACCTGGGCCTGAGCGTGGGCAGCATCACCAGCACGCTGCGCGCCCTGGTGGCCGGCCAGACGGTGGGCGACTGGCGTGCCGCCAACGACCAGACCTACGACGTGAAGGTGCGCCTGGCACCCGAGGCGCGCGACAACCCCGATGACCTGGCCCGCCTGGGCCTGGTGCTCGGGGCGAATGCGGATGGCAGCATGCGCACCGTGCGCCTGGGCCAGGTGGCCGACGTGCGCGCCGGCCTGGGGCCCAACCAGATCAACCGCCGCGACCTGAACCGCGAGAGCGAGATCAGCGCCAACACCAGCGGCCGCGCACTGGGCGAGGTGTCGGCCGACATCCGCCAGATCCTGGCAGCCACGCCGCTGCCACCCGGCTACAGCTACCGCTTCGGCGGCAGCACCAAGGACATGCAGGACAGCTTCGGCTACGCCATCTCGGCGCTGGTGATGGGCGTGGTGTTCATCTACATGATCCTGGCCAGCCAGTTCCGCAGCTTCCTGCAGCCGCTGGCGCTGATGAGCTCGCTGCCACTCACGCTGATCGGCGTGGTGGGCGCGCTGCTGCTGTGGCGCAGCACGCTGAACATGTTCTCGGTGATCGGCGTGATCATGCTGATGGGCCTGGTGACCAAGAACGCCATCCTGCTGGTGGACTTTGCGATCCGCGCGCGGGCGGATGTGGTGGGTGCGGACGGTGTCCGCACCGTGGGCATGGCGCGCGCCGAAGCCCTGCTGCTGGCTGCCAAGGTGCGGCTGCGCCCGATCCTGATGACCACGCTGGCGATGATCTTCGGCATGCTCCCCTTGGCGCTGGCGCTGACCGAAGGCTCGGAGCAGCGCGCGCCCATGGGCCAGGCGGTGATCGGCGGCGTCATCACATCGTCAGTACTCACGCTGGTGGTGGTGCCGGTGATCTATTGCTGGCTCGACGACCTGGGCGCGTGGTTCAAGCGCCGGCTGTTCGGCGGTGGCGCAGGGCATGACATCCGTCAGCCTGCAGCCACCACGCCACCCTAGAATCCTGGGTTTACCCGCAATCCACCGCCGCCCCGCCCCGAGCCGACCATGAACATCGAACAAGCCCGCTTCAACATGATCGAGCAGCAGATCCGCCCCTGGGATGTGCTGGACCTGCACGTGCTGGACCTGCTGGCCCGCGTGCGGCGCGAAGACTTTGTGCCGCCGGCCTACAAGGCGCTGGCCTTCGTCGACGCCGAGGTGCCGCTGGGGCATGGCCAGGTGATGCTGGCGCCCAAGGTCGAGGCCCGGCTGCTGCAGGACGCCCAGGTGCAGCGGCATGAGCGGGTGCTGGAAGTCGGCGCCGGCTCGGGCTTCATGGCCGCGCTGCTGGCGCACCGCGCACAGTCGGTGATCGCGCTGGAGCGCATCGGCGCGCTGGCGGCCATGGCCACCGCCAACCTGCGCCGCGGCGGCGTGCTGAATGCCAGCGTGCGCGAGATGGACGGCAAGGCCGGCCTGCCCGGCGACGGCCCGTTCGACGTGATCATGCTGTCGGGCTCGGTGGCCGAAGTGCCGCAGGCCCTGCTCGACCAGCTGAACGTCGGTGGCCGGCTGCTCGCCATCGTCGGCCAGGAGCCGGTGATGCGCGCGGTGCGCATCACCCGCCTGTCGCCCACGGCGCTGCAGTCGCAGGACCTGTTCGACACCGTCGCGCCCCGGCTGGCCAGCTTCGGCGAGCTGACCCGCTTCCACTTCTGATGGCGACCGGCCCGGCCCGGGCTGCCCAGGCGGCCTCCGTTCATCCCGTGTTTGCGCCGCCACGGCGCCCGCGGGCTGCAATGCGTCGCATCGCGGCAGCGCCTGGCAGGCCCGGCCGTGTACAACCCGATCTGTTTGCAGCCGCACCTCCAAGGATCACCACCCATGTCTAGCCTGTCTCAGCGCTTCCTGCCTTCGCCACTGCGGTGCGCCAGCCTGCTGGCCCTGCTGCTGGCCAGCGGCGCCCTGCAGGCCCAGAACCTGAACGCGCTGTACGAAGCCGCCCGCGCCTACGACGCCACCTACCTGTCGGCCCGCAGCCTGGCCGAGTCGGCGGCGTTCAAGGCGGCGCAGGCCGACGCCCTGCGCCTGCCCAGTGCCAGTCTCACCGGGTCGGCCACCGCCGCCGAGATCCACACCGTCACCGGTGCCAGCGTCGGCAACCGCAATGCCACGGTCGGCCTGCAGGGCCGGCACCCGCTGTTCAACCGCAGCAACAGCGCCACGCTGGAGCAGGCCAGGCGGGCGCTGGACGTGTCCAAGGCCGACCTGGAAGCCGCCGAGCAGGACCTGATCGTGCGGGTGGCCCAGGCCTATTTCGACGTGCTGGCCGCGCAGGACGCGCTGTCGGCCGCCCAGGCCTTCAAGAAGGCGGTGTCCGAGCAGCTGGCCTCGGCCAAGCGCAATTTCGAGGTGGGCACCGCCACCATCACCGACACGCGTGAATCCCAGGCCCGCTTCGACCTGGCCACCGCCCGTGAACTGGTGGCCGACAACGACCTGCGCACCAGGCGCACCGTGCTCGACCAGCTGGTGGGCCGCAGCGCCGTCGAGCCCAAGGGCCTGGCCGTGCCGGTGGCCCTGCCGCCTGTGTCGCCGGCCGACATGGACGCCTGGGTGGCCACCGCCGAAGCCCAGCACCCCACCATCCGCAAGGCGCTGCTGGGCCAGGACGTGGCCCGGCTCGAAACCGAGAAGGCCCGCGCCGGCGCGCTGCCCACGGTCGACCTGGTGGGATCGCTGAGCAGCAGCAACACCAGCGGCTCGGGCACCACGGCCAACGTCAACCGCGGCACCGCCACCACCGGCAGCGTCGGCGTGCAGCTGAACTACCCGCTGTACACCGGTGGCGCGGTACAGAACCGCATCAAGGAAACCGTGGTGCTGGAAGAAAAGGCGCGCCAGGACCTGGCTGCCGCCCGCCGCGGCGTGACGCTGGGCACCCGCAGCGCCTTCCTGGGCGTGCAGTCAGGCCTGGGCCAGGTGAAGGCGCTGGAAGCGGCCGAAGCCTCCACCAAGCTGGCGCTGGAAGCCACCGAGCTGGGCTACAAGGTCGGCGTGCGCGTCAACCTGGACGTGCTGAACGCCCAGAGCCAGCTCTACGACACCCGGCGCGACCTGTCCAAGGCCCGCTACGACGTGATCGTCAACAGCCTGAAGCTGCGCCAGGCCGCGGGCCAGCTGCAGCCGCAGGACGTGCGCAGCATCGACGCCCTGCTGGCACGCTGATCAGCCGCCGCCGGCCTGCCGGCCGGCCGGCATCACTTCGCCAGCTTCAGCACCTGCTGCGAGATCAGCGCCGCCGCGCCGCGGTGCGCATTGGCAAAGCCCAGTGCGCGCTGCACCCAGGCATTGCGGTCGGGGTCGGCCGCCAATTGCATGGCCACCTTCACACCGGCCTGGATGTTGTCGACCCGCTGCGCGGCACGCGCCATCAAGGCCTGCTTGGACGCCTGGGCGAAATTGAAGGTGTGCGGGCCCATCACCACCGGGCAGCCGCAGGCGGCGGCCTCGATCAGGTTCTGCCCGCCCAGCGGCGCAAAGCTGCCGCCCAGCAGCGCCACGTCGGCGCAGGCGTAGTACAGCGGCATCTCGCCCATGGTGTCGCCCACCCACACGTCGGCCAGCGCCGCCTCGGGCGGCGGCTCGTCGTCCCATTCGGTGCGGCAATGCAGCGTCAGGCCCTGCATGCGGGCCAGCGCCACCACCTCCTGGAAGCGCTGCGGGTGGCGCGGCACCACCAGCAGCAGCGGCCGCGGCACCGGCAGCGCCGCCCAGGCGGCCAGCAGCGGGCCTTCCTCGCCTTCACGCGTGCTGGCCGCCAGCACCACCGGGCGGTGCAGGCCCTGGCGCCACTGCAGGCCCAGGGCGGTGAGCCTGGGCGAGGGTGTCATGTCGAACTTCAGATTGCCGCTGACCATCACCCGCGGCGCGCCAGCCTCGCGCAGGCGGCGGGCATCGTCCACCGTCTGCGCCAGCACCATCGACAGACGCGCGGCCGCCGGGTGCAGCAGCGCGGCCAAGCGTTCGCCCTTGGCGGCGCTGCGCTCACTGAGGCGGGCATTGGCCATCACCATCGGCACGCCCAGGCGCTGGGCCTCGCGCATCATCGCCGGCCACAGTTCGGTCTCCATCAGGATGCCCACGCTGGGCTGGAAGTGGCGCAGGAACCGGCGCGTGGCGCCCGGCGTGTCGTAGGGCAGCCAGACCTGGCCGTCACCGTCCTGCATCAGCCTGCGGCCGGCACTGCGCCCGGTGGCCGTGCCATGGGTCAGCAACAGGCGCAGGTCGGGATGGGCACGGCGCAGCGCCTCCACCAGCGGCAAGGCCGCGCGGGTCTCGCCCAACGAGACGGCATGCAGCCACACCGCGCCCGGCAGCGGCGGCCGGCCAGGGTAGAACCCCAGCCGCTCCATCAGGCGGAAGCGGTAGCCAGCTTCGGTCTTGCCGCGGCGCCACAGGCGCAGCAAGTACAGCGGCGTGGCCAGCCGCAGCACCGTGGCATAGGCCCACAGCACCAGGCCCTGCCACAGCCGCGCCGGCCAGGCCGGGCGTGGCGCGCCGGTGTCAATGTGCGGCCTGGGCAACCTGGGCATCGGGCTTGACCGCACGCAGCGCGGCCATGAAGTCATGCTCGATGCGGGCCAGCGCCTCGGGCGTGTGGCCCTCGAAGCGCATCACCAGCACCGGCGTGGTGTTCGACGCACGGATCAGCCCGAAGCCGTCGTCGTAGTCGGCACGCAGGCCGTCGATGGTGTTGACCTCGGCCCCGGGGAACTTGGCCGTGGCCTGCAGTTCAGCCACCAGCTTGTGCGGCTCGCCCTCGGCGCAGGCCACGTTCAGCTCAGGCGTGGAGAACGAGGTGGGCAGCGCATTCAGCACCGCGCTGGGGTCGGCGCTGCGCGACAGGATTTCCAGCACCCGGGCGCAGGTGTACATCGCGTCGTCGAAGCCGTACCAGCGCTCACCCAGGAAGATGTGGCCGCTCATCTCGCCGGCGATCGGCGCGCCCAGCTCCTTCATCTTGGCCTTGATCAGCGAGTGGCCGGTCTTGTACATCATCGGCACGCCGCCGGCCTCGCGGATGACCACCGGCAGGCGCTGCGAGCACTTGACGTCGAAGATCACCGTGCCGCCCGGGTTGCGCGACAGCACGTCGCGCGCCAGCAGCATCAGTTGCCGGTCGGGGTAGATGATGTCGCCGCCCCTGGTGACCAGGCCCAGCCGGTCGCCGTCGCCGTCGAAGGCGATGCCCAGCTCGGCGTCGGTGGCGTGCACCACCTTGATCAGGTCGGCCAGGTTCTCGGGCTTGCTCGGGTCGGGGTGGTGGTTGGGGAAGTCGCCGTCGACCTTGGAGTACAGGTCGATCACCTCGCAGCCCAGCGCCCGCAGGATGGCCGGTGCTGTGGCACCCGGGATGCCATTGCCCGAATCGACCACGATCTTCATCGGCCGGGCCAGCTTGGCATCGTTGACGATGCGGGCGGTGTACTCGGGCACGATGTCCATCGTGGCGCTGCGGCCCTTGCCGCGGGCGTAGGTCTCGCTCTGCATGCGCTGGCGCAGGCGCTGGATGTCTTCGCCGTAGATGGCGCGGCCGGCCATCACCATCTTGAAGCCGTTGTAGTCCTTCGGGTTGTGGCTGCCGGTGACCTGGATGCCGGAGTTGCAACCGTGCGCCCCGCGGGTGGCGGCCACGTAGTACAGCATCGGCGTGGTGACGGCACCGATGTCGACCACGTCCATGCCCGTCGACTTCAGGCCGCGGATCAGGCCGGCCACCAGGCCGGGGCCCGACAGGCGGCCGTCGCGGCCCACCACCACCGCCTTCTGGCCGGTGAGCCGGGCTTCGCTGCCGAAGGCGCGGCCCAGGTGTTCGGCGAAGTTCTCGTCGATGCCCTTGCCGACGATGCCGCGGATGTCATAGGCCTTGAACGCAGACGCAGGAACTTGCATGGGTGGGGTGGACGCTGGTGGGGTGGAGGGGGCAGGTTGCGAGGCATTGTAGGCAGGGGCCGTGCCAGGACACCCCCCTGCTTTTCCTGCGCCAGCCACCCTCCACGCCACCGGCTGGCGATCCGTCGGCCCGGCTGTCGATCGGTCGCGACCCAGGCGCTGGCAGCGCGGCAGCCTGTCTAGACTTCCGGCCATGGCGACCAACCTGTCCCGAGAACTGCTGCGAGCGTCCTGGCACAGCTGGGTGCGCAACGACCTGCAGCTGCCGCACGGCCCGGCCTGGCTGCAATGGGGCTGGACACTGCTGTTCTGCATGGCCCTGGCCGCCGTCTTCACGCTGTTCGGCTTTCTGGCCTTTGCGCGCGATGTGCCCGCCTGGACCAGCCTGCCCAACTGGGCTCACTGGTACGGTCGCAACCTGATCGTCTGCACCAGCGTGGGCGCCACCATCCACCTGCTGCATGACCTGGTGCGCTGGCGCCTGGGCGGCCAGGCCGGTGTGGCGCATTGGCGGCCCTGGCAACGCGGGGTGCTCTTCTCTGCCATTCCGGTGGTCGGCCTGATGCTCGGCTGGCCGCTGGGCCTGGTGCTGGCCGGGTTCGATCCGCGCCACTGGGTGCAGCAGCGCGACAGCAACGAACTGCTGGCGGGCGCCCTGGTGGTGTCGCTGCTGATCACCTGGGCGATGAACGCCTGGTCGGCCGACCAGATGCGCGAGATCGACGCTGAACGCCGCAACGCGGAAGCCCGGTTGCGCCTGCTGCAGGGCCAGATCGAGCCGCACTTCCTGTTCAACACCCTGGCCGGCGTGGTGTCGCTGATCGAGGAGGACCCCCCGCGCGCGCGTCAGCAGCTGCAGGACTTCACTGACTACCTGCGCGCCGCGCTGGGCGGGTTGCGCCAGGATGACCAGCCGCTGGCGCGCGAGCTGGAGCTGGTCGGCCACTACCTGGCCCTGATGCGTGCCCGCATGGAAGACCGGCTGCAGGTGCAGATCGACGCCGATGCCGATGCACGCCAGGCCCTGGTGCCGCCGCTGCTGCTGCAGCCGCTGGTGGAGAACGCCGTGGTGCACGGCCTGGAACCCTGCATCGGCGGCGGCCTGGTGCGGGTGCAGGCGCGCACGGCCGGCGGCGAGCTGCTGCTGGAGGTGCACGACAACGGCTGCGGCCCCGCGGCCCCGCCGGCAGCACCAGGCGGGCGCCACCATGGCATGGCGCTGGACAACCTGCGCGAGCGCCTGCGCATGCGCTACGGCCCTGCGGCCACGCTGACCATCAGCCCGGCCGAGCCCGGCACCCGCGTGGCGCTGCGCCTGCCGCTGAACAAGGGCGCCTGAGACAGGGACCCCACGACCGCCATGCCCGACACCAGCCCCACCGCCCTGATCGCCGACGACGAGCCCGCGCTGACGCGTGCCCTGGCCGCCCAGCTGGCGCGCGCCTGGCCGACGCTGCAGATCGTGCACACCGCCCGCCACGGCCTGGAGGCGGCCGAGCGCATCGCCGCGCTGCAGCCCGACCTGGCCTTTCTCGACATCCAGATGCCCGGCCTCACCGGCCTGCAGGTGGCCGAGGGCATCGAAGGCCCAACGCAGGTGGTCTTCGTCACCGCCTATGACCAATACGCGGTGCAGGCCTTCGACCAGGCAGCGGTGGATTACCTGCTCAAGCCGGTGCACCCCGACCGCCTGGCCCGCACGGTACAGCGCCTGCAAGGCATGCTGGGCCGGCCGGGCACGCCGCTGCAACGGGCCGACCAGCAGGCCGATGACAGCCAGCGCCTGCTGGCAGCGCTGCGCAGCCTGGCGCCGCCTGCAGCCGCGGGCGCCCAGCCGCAGTTGCGCTGGGTGCGCGCCGGCGTGGGCGACATCACCCACCAGGTGCCGTTGGCCGACGTGCTGTACTTCCAGGCCGACGACAAGTACACCGTGGTGCGCACCGCCACGGCCGAGCACCTGATCCGCACGCCCATCGCCGAACTGCTGGCCCGGCTGGACCCGGCGCAGTTCAGCCAGGTGCACCGCAGCACCATCGTCAACCTCGACCACCTGGCCGGCACCCGGCGCGACGCGGCCAGCCGGCTGTGGCTGCGCCTGCACGGCTGCGCGCAAGAGCTGCCGGTGAGCCGCGCCTACGTGCACCTGTTCCGCGCCATGTGATCGGCGGCGCTGCCGCATGCACAGGTCCGAAAACGGCGAGTCGGATGGCCGGGGCTGCCTATCATGGGCCCATGCCTGCTGCCGCCACGCTGACCGACGACGCCGCCTACCAGGCGCTGCGGGCGCATGACGCCCGCTTCGACGGCCGGCTGTTCATCGGCGTCACCTCCACCGGCATCTACTGCCGGCCGGTGTGCCGGGTGAAGCCGCCCAAGCGTGAGAACTGCCGCTTCTTCCCCAATGCCGCGCAGGCCGAGACGCAGGGCTTCCGCCCCTGCCTGCGCTGCCGGCCCGAGCTGGCGCCGGGCCTGTCGCTGACCGATTCGTCCAGCGTGCTGGCCGACCAGGCGGCGCGCTGGCTGGCGCAGGCGGCGCACACCGGGCAAGACCCGCCGCTGCCCGCCATCGCCGCCCGCTTGGGCGTGACCGACCGGCACCTGCGCCGCATCTTTGCCCGACGCCACGGCGTCACGCCGCTGGCCTGGCTGACCACCCAACGCCTGTTGCTGGCCAAGCAGTTGCTGACCGACACCGCGCTGCCGGTCACCCAGGTGGCACTGGGCACCGGATTCGGCAGTCTGCGGCGCTTCAACGCCGCATTTGCCGAGCGCTACCGGCTCAGCCCCAGCGCGCTGCGGCGCGAGGGCGCGGCCGAGCCCGGCGCGCTGCGCCTGGCCTGGCGCCCGCCCTACGATCTGGACGGCCTGCTGGGCTTCACCGCCCGCCGTGCCGTGCCAGGACAGGAGCAGGTGGACGGTCTGGTGCTGCGCCGCACGCTGGCCATGCCGCACCAGGGGCAGACGCTGGCCGGCTGGATCGAAGCGCGCTTCATGCCGGACCGCTGCGAACTGCACCTGGCCGCCGCACCCAGCCTGCGCCCGGCGCTGGGCGCCCTGCTGCAGCGCGCCCGCCATGCCTTCGACCTGGATGCCGACCCGGCCGCCATCGACCCAGTGCTGGCCAGCGTGCCCGGCCCGGCGCGCCCCGGCCTGCGCCTGCCGGGCAGTTGGGACGGTTTCGAGACCGCAGTGCGCGTGGTGCTGGGCCAGCAGGTCAGCGTGGCTGCGGCGCGCACGCTGTGCCAGCGCCTGGTGCAGCGCTTCGGCACGCCCATCGACACGCCCTTCCCCGGGCTGGACCGGCTGTTCCCCACCGCCGCCGTGCTGGCCACGGCCGAGCCGGCCGACATCGGCACGCTGGGCATCGTGCGCCAGCGGGTGCGTGCGCTGCAGGCCCTGGCCCAGGCGGTGGCCGACGGCCGGCTGACCCTGCAACCCGGCGACGATGTCGAGACCACCCTGGCCACATTGACCGCGCTGCCTGGCATCGGTGACTGGAGCGCCCAGCTGATCGCGCTGCGCACCCTGGGCTGGCCCGACGCCTGGCCGGCGGCCGACATCGCGCTGCTGAAAGCGCTGGGCCAGACCGCCACCACCCGCGACCCCGCCGCCGGCACCGCCATCGCCGAGGCCTGGCGGCCCTGGCGCGGCTATGCCGTGTTCAAGCTTTGGCTGTCCCTGGAAACCCCATGACGATCCACCCCCACTTGCAGGCCCAGGCCCGCATCGACACCCCGCTCGGCACCATGACCGCCGCCACCACCGCCGCCGGCCTGGCCGGCCTGTGGTTCGACGGACAGGCCCACCACCCCGGCCCGCTCGCCGTGCCGCTGCAACCCGGGCATCCGCACCTTCAAGCCGCCGCCAGCGCGCTGCAGGCCTACTTCGACGGTGCGGCCGACCCGCTGCAGGCCGCGCCGCTGGACATGCATGGCACGCCCTTCCAGCAGGCGGTGTGGCGGGCGCTGATCGCCCTGCCGCGCGGCACCACCAGCACCTACGGCCAGATCGCCACCGCAGCCGGATCACCCGCCGCCGTGCGTGCCGCCGGCGCGGCCATCGGCCGCAACCCGGTGTCGGTGCTGGTGCCCTGCCACCGGGTGCTGGGCCGCGACGGGTCGCTCACCGGCTATGCCGGCGGCCTGCACCGCAAGACGGCGCTGCTGCAGGCCGAAGGCGTGCTGATCGCCCGGATGGCGCCACCCGCATGAAGGGCCGCGATCTGGCCGACCTGCTGCTGCTGGCCACGATCTGGGGCGCGTCGTTCCTGTTCATGCGCATGGCGGTGCCGGCCTTCGGGCCGGTGGCGCTGGCCTTCGTGCGGGTGGCCGGTGCGGCGCTGTTCCTGCTGCCGCTGCTGCTGCTGCGCGGCGAGGCGCCGGTGCTGCGCCAGCGCTGGCGCGCGCTGCTGGTGCTGGGGCTCACCAATTCCGCCCTGCCCTTCCTGCTGTTCGGCTATGCGGTCTACACCCTGCCGGCAGCGCTGGCGGCCATCTTCAACGCCGCCACGCCGCTGTGCACCGCGCTGATCGCCTGGGCCTGGCTGGGCGATCCGCTGAACCGCTGGCGCAGCCTGGGCCTGGCACTGGGCTTTGCCGGCGTGGCCGGGCTGGCGCTGGTGAAGTCGCTGCATGCGCCGGCTGGCAGCGGCCTGTCGGCGCTTCAGATTGACGGGGCCACGCTGCTGGCCATCGGCGCCTGCCTGGGGGGCACGCTGCTGTACGGCTATGCCGGCAACCATGCCAAGCGCCACCTGCCCGGCGTGCCCGCCATGGCCATGGCCGCCGGCACCCAGCTGGCCGCGGCGCTGGCACTGGCCCTGCCGGCCGCGCTGCTGTGGCCGGCGCAACAGCCTGGCCTGCGCGACTGGGCGGCCGCGGCCGGCCTGGCGGTGCTGGCGTCGGGGCTGGCCTACATCCTGTACTTCCGGTTGATCACCCGGGTGGGGCCCACCGGCGCAGCATCGGTCACCTTCCTGGTGCCGGTGTCGGCAGCGGTGTGGGGCGGGCTGTTCCTGGGCGAGGTGCCCACGCTGCCCATGCTGGCCGGTGGCGCGGTGATCCTGGCGGGCACGGCGCTGGTGCTGGGCCTGTGGCCAAGGGCCCGACCCGCGGCCAGCACCTAAAATGTGCGGTTTCCCCCCGCAGAGAGAGCAACCGCCGTGGCCGCCAACATCCTCCAACGTCTTCCCGTCGGCGAACGTGTCGGCATCGCCTTCTCTGGCGGCCTGGACACCAGCGCCGCCGTGCTGTGGATGAAGACCAAGGGCGCCGTGCCCTGCGCCTACACAGCCAACCTGGGCCAGCCCGACGAGAGCGACTACGACGAGATCCCGCGCAAGGCCCTGGCCTATGGTGCCGACAAGGCCCGCCTGATCGATTGCCGCCCGCAGCTGGTGGCCGAAGGCATCGCCGCCATCCAGTGCGGCGCCTTCCACATCAGCACCGGCGGCGCCACCTACTTCAACACCACCCCGCTGGGCCGCGCCGTGACCGGCACCGCGCTGGTGGTGGCCATGCGCGAGGACGACGTCAACATCTGGGGCGACGGCAGCACCTACAAGGGCAACGACATCGAGCGCTTCTACCGCTACGGCCTGCTGGCCAACCCGGCGCTGCGCATCTACAAGCCCTGGCTGGACCAGACCTTCATCGACGAGCTGGGCGGCCGCAAGGAGATGAGCGAGTTCCTCATCGCCCACGGCTTCGACTACAAGATGAGCGTCGAGAAGGCCTACAGCACCGACAGCAACATGCTGGGCGCCACCCA
>JAGOBT010000416.1 GCA_017999135.1 Burkholderiaceae bacterium | reverse complement strand
CCGGCGTGATCTGCGCCCCTGCGGCAATGCTGCAACTGGACCCGCTGCGGCTGGAACTGACCGACACCACCGTGAAGCCCGTGTCGCCGGCATTGGCGAAGGTGAAGGTGTCGCTGACCACCACACCTTGGGCAAGCGACGGCCCGTTGTTGGCATAAGACAGCACGTAGCTGACGTTCTCACCCGCTCGCAGGCTGTCGGGAGTGGCCGACTTGCCGGTCATCACCACGTCGGCGATCGGCAGGATGTCCACCGTGTCCTGCGCGCTGTTGTTGGCGCTGTTGGGGTCGCCTTCGACAGTGTTGGTGACGGTGGCGGTGTTGGTGAAGCTGCCATCGGCCAGCGGACGGATCACATCCACGGCCACGGTGACACGCTCGCCGGGCGCCAGCGTGCCGCCGGTCTGGGTGCAGGTGACGGTGCCGCCACTGCTGGCATTGCAGCTGAAGGTGGCCGTGCCGCCCGACACCACCGGCGTCAAGGTGCCGAAGGTGGTGCGGCCGGTCAGGAAGCCGGGCACGCTGTCGCTGAAACGCACGCCGGTGGCGCCGTCGCTGCCCGGGCTGACGTTGCTGACCACCAGGGTGTAGGTGACACGGTCTTCGCTCAGGCCGACGGTCTTGTCGGCGCCCGCCGGCGTGCTGGTGGTCTTGGCGATGGCCAGGTCGGGGCGGATGGTGGTGGACGTGGACGTGACGGCGGCGCAATCGTTGCCCGGGTTCGGGTCACCCTCGGCAGGCGGGCTGGCCTGGCCCGACGGGCCGCCAGCGGGTGTCGACCCGCCGGTGCAGGCCTCGTTGCGGGCGGCGCCGGCCGCCGTGGCCTGGGTGGTGATGCGCAGCGTGGGCAGTGCCGCATCGACTGCCAGCCCGCCGGCATTGGGGTGCTCGCACACCACCGCGCCGCCGACCAGGCTGCAGGCCCAGCCGGTGCCGGTGGCACTGACGAAGGTTTCACCCGACAGCACCTCCACCACCCGCAAGGGGCCGGTGGCCGCGCGCGGGCCGCCATTGGTGATGTTGATGGTCGACACCATGTTCGACCCCAGGGCCACCGGGTTGGGCGTCTTGGTCTTGGTCAGACGCAGGTCGGCGCCGTCGGGGCGCACCGGCACATCCACCGAGCCGCTGTTGTTGCCGGCGTCGCCGTCGGGCGTGTCGCTGGCGATGCTGGCGGTGTTGGTGAAGCTGCTGCCAGCCGGTGCCACCGTGGTGGGCGCGGTGGCCACCACGGTGATGTTGTCGGTGTTGCCCACCGGAAAGCTGGCGCGCGTGCAGCGCACGTCCTGCCCTGTGGCGCTGCAGGCCCAGCCATTGCCTGTGGCCGACACGAACACCCAGCCTGCAGGCAGGCTGTCGGTGACGACGGCGTTGGCAGCGTCCGACGGGCCGCCATTGCGCGGCTGGATCAGGAAGGTGACATTGCTGCCGGCCGTGGCCGGCACCGTGGACGTGACCGACTTCTGCGCAATGCGCACATCGGCACCCGGCGTCACCGGTGTGTCGACCGTGGCCACGTTGTTGTTGGGCACCGGATCGAGCACACCGCCCGAGGCGGGCTCGACCGACGCACTGTTGGTGATGGTGCCACCCGCGGCGGTGACACGCCCGGTGATGGTGACCGGCGGCGCCGACGCACCCACGGCCAGCGGGCCGGGCCGGCTGCAGCGGACCACGCCGCCGCTGTGGCTGCAGGTCCAGCCCGCGCCAGACGCCGACAGGAAGCTGACTGCCGGCGGCAGGTTGTCGGTGATCACCATCGCGCCACCGGCATTCGGGCCGCTGTTGCTGGCAGTCAGGGTGTAGGTGATGACGCTGCCGCCCGGCACCGGGCTGGGCGTGCCGCTCTTGGCCAACGCCAGGTTGCCCCCTTCGACCACCGTGGTGGTGTTGTCCTGGTTGTTGTTGGCAGGGTTGATGTCGTTGTCGGCGCTGACGGAGGCGTTGGCGGCAATCACCGCCGGGCCGGCGATGTCCACGCGCCAGGTCAGCACCACGGTGCGCACATCGGCGCCCAGGGCGCCCAGGCTGCCCAGGTTGCATTGCACGGTGGTGGCGCTGGACGCCACGCAGTTGGCGCCGGCAGGGCTGGCCGACACAAAGCTGGCGCCGGCCGGCACCTGCACTGTCAGGCGGGTGTTGATGGACGCATCGACGGCGTTGTTGTCCACCCGCGCCGTGTAGGTGTACAGGCCGCCGGCCGCCACGATCTGCGGGTTGTCTTCAAACGCGGCCAGCTGCGGGTCGCCCGCCAGCGCCAGCGCCGGCACCAGGCCCCCCGCCAGCGCCAGCGCCATGCCGACGGCACGTTGCCATGTCCGGCGCGCCCAGGCAGCCGGCCACCAGCCCTGCTGCCCGCCCTGCACCGCGCCAGCCGCGGTTGCGCCAGCGGCCCGCGCCGTTACCTTGCCTGTTCCCAAGAGAGCCCCTCGATGCGCCGTTGCAGCGCTGTCCACGCCGGCGCGCGCTGCATGCCGCACCGGGTGATGTTTGACCTGTCACAAATGAGAGGGCGAGAGGGGAGTTCTCGATGCGATGCAGGGAAGCCTTGATCGTGAAATTGTTGTTTCCGCGAATTGCTGGCCGTTTGCGGCGCTTTTGTGGCGATCAGTGCGGCCTGCCGCGGTGCAGCGTCTGGGCCAGGGCCCAGGCCTGCTCGGCCAGCGGCCTGGCCCGCCTGCCCGATTCCAGTGCCGCGGCGTTGCTGGCATTGCCCTGCAGCGCCCGCCCCAGGATGCCCTGCAGGATGCCGGCCAGCCGGAACATGTTGAAGACGATGTAGGTGCCCCACACATCGGCGCTGATCTGCCGCCCGGCCTGCCCGGTGGCCTGCAGGTAGGTCTGCAGGTAGGCCGGCTCGCCCGGGATGCCCAACGCTGCCAGGTCGGCCCCGGCCAGGCCACGGCTGGTGGGGCCGTTGGTCATGTGCCAGGTCATGCAGTGGTAGGCAAAGTCGACCAGCGGGTCGCCCAGGGTCGACAGTTCCCAGTCCAGCACCGCCAGGATGCGCGGCTCGGTGGGGTGGAACATCACGTTGTCGAGCCGGTAGTCGCCATGCACGATGCCCACCGGCCCCTCGGGCGGCAGGTGCTGCGGCAGCCAGTCGATCAGCGCTTCCATCGCCGGGATGGTCTCGGTCTCGGCGGCGCGGTACTGCTGCGTCCAGCGTTTGACCTGGCGCGCCAGGTAGGCCTCGGGCTTGCCGTAGCCGGCCAGGCCGATGGCCAGCGGGTCGACCCGGTGCAGCGCGGCGATCACCCGGTTCAGCTCGGCATAGATGGCGGCGCGCTCGGCGGGGGTCATGCCGGGCAGCGTCGGGTCCCACAGCACGCGGCCGTCGACGCAGTCCATGATGTAGAAGGCCGTGCCGATGACGGCCGGGTCTTCGCACAGCACATGGGTGCGGGCAACCGGCACGTCGGTCTGCCCCAGCGCGGTGATGACGCGGAACTCGCGGTCCACCGCATGGGCCGACGGCAGCAGCAGGCCCGGCGGCTTGCGCCGCATCACGTAGCGCTGGCCGTCGGCGGCGGTCAGCATGAAGGTCGGGTTGCTCTGCCCGCCCTTGAACTGCGCCACCTGCAGCGGGCCAGCGGCCAGTGCCGGCATGTGGGCCTGCAGCCAGGCGGCCAGGCGGACCACGTCGAAGGCATGCTGCGGCGCCACCGGGCGGGTGCCGGTGAACTGGCTGAACTGCTGGTTGACGTCGGGGGCGGCAGGAGTTTCGGGGGTGGTCATCGGGTCTCCAGGGGCGGGGCCAGCAGGCCCATCAGCAGGGGGCGGGCCAGCAGGGGCTGCAGCGCCGGCGGGCCGTCGCCGGGCAGCCAGTGCTCCACCTCGGACAGGG
>JAGOBT010000415.1 GCA_017999135.1 Burkholderiaceae bacterium | reverse complement strand
ACCTTCGATTTCCTCACCAGCCTGGCCATCACGCTGTACCTGGCGTTCTTCCTGCTGCGTGATGGCGAGTCGCTGGTGCGCACCATCGCCACCGGGCTGCCGCTGTCGGCCGCGCACCAGCGCGCGCTGGGCGACAAGTTCGCCACCGTGGTGCGGGCCACCGTCAAGGGCAGCCTGCTGGTGGCCGCGGCGCAGGGGGCGCTGGGCGGCCTGGCCTTCTGGTTCCTGGGCGTGCAGGGTGCGCTGTTGTGGGCGGTGCTGATGACTTTCCTGTCGCTGGTGCCGGCGGTGGGTGCCGCACTGGTGTGGGCGCCGGTGGCCGTGTGGTTTGCAGCCCATGGCGATTGGGCGTCGGCCGCCGGCCTCACCGCCTGGGGCGTGATGGTGATCGGCCTGGTCGACAACCTGCTGCGGCCCATCCTGGTGGGCAAGGACACGCGCCTGCCCGACTATGTGGTGATGATCGCCACGCTGGGCGGCATGTCGGTGTTTGGGCTCAACGGCTTTGTCGTCGGCCCGGCCATCGCGGCGATGTTCATCGCGGCCTGGCACATCGTCGTCCACACGCCCGACGGGCCGGGCTGAGCCGCACGCCATGGCCGTGTTGCCGCACATCACCGGCGTCGGCCTCACGGCCTTCGGCCGCCATGACGGCAGCACCGCGCCTGGCCTGATGGCCCGGGCGGCCCAGGCCGCGCTGGACGACGCCGGCATCGCCCGCGGCCAGATCGACGGCCTGCTGTGCGGCTATGCCACCACGCTGCCGCACCTGATGTTGTCCACACTGATGGCCGAGTGGCTGGCGCTGCGGCCGGTCTATGCCCACAGCGTGCAGCTGGGCGGCGCCACCGGCGCGGCGCTGCTGATGCTGGCCGGCGACCTGGTGCGGGCCGGCCGCTGCCGGCAGGTGCTGGTGCTGGCGGGTGAAAACCGCCTCAGCGGCCAGGCCCGTGACAGCGCCATCCAGACCCTGGCCCAGGTGGGTGATGCCGACATGGAGGTGCCCAACGGCGCGTCGGTGCCGGCCTACTACGCGCTGATGGCCAGCCGCTACCTGCAGGCCACCGGCACCACCGAGGCCGACCTGGCCGAGCTGGCGGTGCTGATGCGCCGCCATGCCCAGGCCCACCCCGGCGCACAACTGCGCAGCCCGCTCACCGTGGCCGACGTGCTGGCCAGCAAGCCGATCGCCACGCCGCTGAAGCTGGCCGACTGCTGCCCGATCAGCGACGGCGCCGCGGCCTTCATCGTGTCGGCCGACCCCGGGCCGGGCCCGCGGGTGGTGCTGCGTGGCGCCGGCCAGGCGCACCGCCACCAGCACCTCAGCGCGATGGCCGATGTGCTGGCCTGCGGCGCGGCCGAGGCGGCACAGCGCGCGCTGGCCGAGGCCGGTGTCACCCTGGCGCAGATCGGGCACCTGGGCATCTACGACTCGTTCACCATCACGCTGGCCATGCTGCTGGAGGAGATCGGCATCGCGCCGCGTGGTGGCAGCGCAGCCATGGCGCGTGCCGGCGCCTTCGGCCCGCAGGGTGCGCTGCCGCTCAACCTGCACGGCGGCCTGCTGAGCTACGGCCATTGCGGCGTGGCCGGCGGCATGGCGCATGCGGTGGAGGCGGTGCTGCAGCTCGGCGGCCGTGCCGGCGCCCGCCAGGCGCGGCCGGCCACGCATGCGCTGGTGCATGCCGACGGCGGCGTGATGTCGTCGCACGTGAGCCTGGTGCTGACGCGCGAGGGTTGATGGACAGCACCGCATCCCCGTTCGCCCAGGGCCTGGCCGTCGGTGTGCTGCGCTACCAGCGCTGTGGCGCCTGCGGCCTGGCACTGACCGGCCAGCGCTTTGCCTGCACCGCCTGCGGCAGCGTGCAGCTGGACTGGTGCGACGCGGTCGGCACAGGCACCGTCTTCTCGGTCAGCACCGTGCACCGCGCACCCACCGAGGCCTGGCGCGCCATGGCGCCCTACACGCTGGTGCTGGTCGACCTGGACGAAGGCCCGCGGGTGATGGCGCACGGATCGCCGGGGCTGGTGATCGGCCAGCGGGTGCGTGCCGAGCCGGTGGTGCTGGCCGGGCAGGCGCTGGTGCGGTTCGAGAGCGCCTGAAGCGGCTGGCAGCCGTGTCGCCCGGTTGCCTGGGGCTGGATTCGACCCGGAGTGCAGCCACGACTGCCCAAGTCGACAGGTGTGAAGCGACCAATGCTTGACGTGGCGACCGTTCCGGAACGGGGAAGCCAAGCAGATACTAGATTGCAGGCTGAGAGGGTGGGCGATGGCATTGCAGACGGATTACTTGATCAAAGGCGGCGGCGCTTCGGCGATGGGCTTTCTGGATGCGATGTTTCATCACTCGCGGGCCACCTTCACCATCGTCGACCGCAACGACGCACCGGGGGGGCACTGGAACCATGGCTACCCCTTCGTCCGCTTGCATCAGCCGCACGACTTCTATGGGCTCGCGTCGCGCCCGCTGGGCGATGACCGGATCGACCTTCATGGCACCAATGCAGGCTTGATCAATCTTCCGTCAGGCGCGCAGGTGGCAGACCACTACCAGCGGGCCATGGAAGAAGTGTTCCGTCCGAGCGGCCGCGTCGACTACCACCCGATGAGTGAGCTCAACGATGATGGTGAGATCGTGTCCCTCCTGACTGGGCGGCGTCAGCGGGTCGAAGTACGGCGCAGGGTTGTGGATGCGACCCATCTTGAAACGGCCATCCCACTGACCCATCGCCGATCATTTGAAGTCGCTGCCGAGGTTCGGTGCATTCCGCCCAACGACCTCCCAAGGTTGGCCCCTGGGCACGCGCGGTTTGTCGTCATCGGTGGTGGCAAGACTGGCCTGGACTGTGTCTCTTGGTTGCTGGACCGGGGTGCCGAGCCGGCAGCCATCACCTGGGTCATCTCCCGAGACGCCTGGTGGAGCAACCGTCGTGCACTGCAGAGTGCCGGCACGTTGCGGTCCGGTTCGCTCGAGATGCTTTGCAGACAATCCGAGGTCATGGCCACGGCATCGTCGGTGGCGGCGTACTGTGAAGGCATGGAACAGTGCGGCGCTTGGTTGCGCGTCGACGCGCAGATCCGACCGACGATGTACCACGCCGCAACGGTGACGAAGGCGGAACTTCAACGACTCGGTCATCTCGGCTGCATCGTTCGCAGCGGCAAGCTGCTCCAGATCGAACCCGGACGCATGACCCTTCAGGGTGGCTGCATCGATTCGCCAGCGGGAGCTCTCTACATCGATTGCTCGGCGAGTGCCCTGTCACGAAACTGCCTTGATCGAACCCCTGTCTTCAGCCCGGGTCGTATCGATCTTCAGTTCATCAGGTTTCCCGGACTTTGCTTGAGTGTCGCGCTGACCGGCATCATTGAAGCGTTTGTCGAGAGCGACGCTGAAAAGCAACGCATGACCCAAGTCGCGCCGATGATCGACACCGTCGAGGATTGGATCGATCGGTTCGTGGTGAATGCCGAGAACCAGCAGGCTTGGATGGGTCACGAAGCGGTCCGCTCATGGCTTGGCGTCTGCAGGCTGGACGCGGTCGCTGCGATGATGAGAGCTGTCCCTGCTGATGATGTTGTGGCCTGTCGATGGCGCGATCGCTTGCGCGAGCTGGCACCAGGCGTCGCAGCCAACATGCGCCGATTGAGGAGCATGTCAACGGGTTGATGGCCCTGAGAACTTGCGGACGGCTGCGACCCCATCCTGAAGCAGAGCGTCCAGTGCTGCGGTGGCGTCGTCCCAGCTGTAGCCATGCGCCCGGTCATGGGCTGCAGCCGACAGCGCGGCCCAGCGGGCAGCCGGCCCGGTGCACAGCTGCACCAGCGCATCGGCCATGGCCTCGGGCGATGCGCTGGTGCAGCTGTGCAC